>JAAZKQ010000048.1 GCA_012799755.1 Lentisphaerota bacterium
AGGCTGGTATGTGGTGCCCATTCAGGGCACTGGTATGTTTTGCGCTTTCAGCGCTGAAAGCCAAAGAGGCGACAGGAAAGCGCAAACACACCGGCCTTCCTGCACCAAGCAGCCTACTCTCAAAAAATCTGCGCAAATCTGCGTAATCTGCGGATAAAAAATGTCTGTTATCAATGAGTGACCGCTTACCACCTTGTCCACCAACGCCGATTGACGCCGTTGACATTTGGCGGCATATTTTTCATTACTCCATTTTTTTGTTAAAAAGAAGGCGGAAAAGCCGTCGAGTTAATGCTGTGTTTGTGGCCTAAAACTGCAAAAGGAGGCCGTCGTTATGAAGGAGCGAGAGCGCAATCGCTGGCTGCATGAGCAGCTGGCCGGCTGGGAGCGGGAGGGCATTGTGCAGAGCGACCAAGCGGCTGCCCTGCGAGGGCGCTATCCGCTGGGTGCAGACGACAGTCGTTTCGGAGTGATGCTGTTTGGCGGCATTGGCGCCGTGGTGCTTGGCCTCGGCGTCATCCTGATGTTCGCTTACAACTGGGCGGAGATGAGCAAAATCAGCAAACTGGCCGTGATTTTCGGCGCGTTGCTGGCGACGCATGGCGTGGGCTACGGTCTGCGCTACTTCTGGTCACGGCCAATCCTAGGCGATGTATTCGGCCTGCTAGGGACGATGTTCTTCGGCGCCGCGATATTTTTGATTGCGCAGATTTATCACATATCGTCTCATTACCCCAATGCGTTCTGGTACTGGGGGCTGGGGGCGATGGCGATGGCCTGGGCCGTGCCGTCCTTGGCGCAGGGCCTGCTGGCCAATGTGGTGCTGACCATCTGGGCCGGCATGGAGCTCTGTGGTTTCCACGAGCCGATGTTGTTGCGGCCGCTGGCAGTGATTATCGCGTCGGGAGCGCTGGCCTGGCATCTGCGTTCGAAAGTCCTCATGCTGGCTTCCGGCGTCAGTGCTTATTTCATCGTCTGCTTCCTTTTCGCCTATCGGGCCGACACGCTTTTCCCCTACGTTATTTTGCTGTTAGGCGGGCTTTATGCGGCCAAAGCCGAGGGGCTGGCGCTGTATGGCGACACCGCTTTTCCGGCAGCCGGGGCGGTGCTCAGCAAGCTGGCCGTGGCCGGCCTGCTCTTTGCGAGCTACTTACTGGGCTTCGACTGGTTTCATGACGACCTTTATCGGGAGCTGCGTCAATCGGGCGGCATGGCTGAATATGTCAGCTGGGCCTTGGCTGCCCTATCCATACTGTCCTTGCTAGGCGTTATGGCTTGGGGACAACGCCGTGGCCGCGGCAGCTGGCGGCGACTATTATGGCCGTTGCTGGCCACCTTGGTGGCTACGATGTGCATGCTCGGCGGCTATCTTGGCTTAGGCGGCGATGGCGATGGCGTGACGACGGCCAAGACCCTGGTCTTTCATGCTCTCTACGTCATACCGGTGTTGATGATTCTCTGGACCTCCTGCGATGACGGCGACGCCCGGCAGGTCCTCAATTTCGCTTTGCTGTTGGCGCTGTGGGTGTTTACCCGTTATTGCGATTGGTTCGAGAATCTCTTTACTCGCGGGGTGGCCTTCGTCCTCTTCGGCGCGTTCCTGTTCTATCTGTCCATTCGCTACCATCGCCGCAAAAAGCTGTTGACGGCAGAAGGAGGGTCGGAGCATGCGTAAGATCATTGTTGCCGCTATTATTCTGGCGCAAGTCGCGCTGTTGCTGGTGATGGCCATTGGCCGTGAAAGGATTGTCCGCCACGGCGAACGTGTGTGGCTGAAAACGAGTCCGGTGGACCCGCGTGATTTATTTCGCGGCGATTATGTCGTCCTCAATTATGAGATCAGCAGCCTTCCCAAGGCCTCGTGGAGCGAGGAACTGGCAGCCTGGCTTCAGAATGAGGCCAATCAAGAACGTTCCTTACGTGAAAAGACGCTGTACGTGAGTTTGGAACGCGGCCCGGGTGATGTGGCAACAGCGGTCAAGGCCGATCTGACGCCGCCGGCAAGCGGTCTCTTTATCCGTGGCGTGTGCCAGCCTCGCCGTTGGGGGTGGAGCCAGAATAGCCTGACCCGCCTCCACTACGGTATCGAGTCCTATTTTGTCGAACAGGGGAGCGGCTTGGAATTGGAACGCGGCCGGCCGAAAGGAATTGGTGGGACCTTGCGCGTGCCGCTGGAGATCGAAGTGGCTATCAGTAAACGCGGCGAGGCGGTGATCCTGCGGCATCGCTGGGCCGAAGCTTTGGTGATAGGGCATGTGAAGGAGACGGTCAAGGTAGACGGCGAGGACGGCGGATATGATGAGCTGCTGTCATTGCAGGTCTATCGTTCGCCGAATGCCGAGGAGACGGCCTTGCTGCTGCCCGCTGATCTGCGGACACTCACGCTTGTCTGTGACCAGCAGCGCTTCGCGATCGGCCCGACGGATAAAGAGGCCGCTGACCGGCCCTTCACGCAGGATGACATACGCATTATTCCGCCAACGCTGACGGGCAAGGACATTGTGAAAATACCCGTGGCGCGCTACCATCGCGAGCAATGGTTCAGCGCTGACGGCAGCCGCGTGCTTGGCAAGAGTGATAACGATTGGCAAGTCGCCATTATCTATGAGCCGCCCGCGGCGCCGCCGGGCTTGCCCGATGAGCTGCTGCCCGGGCTCTGTCGGCGGCGGCTGCTCAGCGATGACGCATGGTGGATAGACCGCAACGCCGACTAAAGCACACCACGGCGGGGCTTTTTTATCCGCAGATGCCGCGAAGTTTTTTTATCCGCAGATTGTCGCAGATTGTCGCAGATTATGGCGGCCTGTCTTGCCGCTGCGCGGCAAGTCACGCCGCCGGTTTTTTCGCCGATTGGGACAGATTACCGCAGATTGCTTGTCTCACGCGAAAGCGCGGCGGCGCTTCCAGGAGTCCCCGGCGTCGGCCAAGCAGTCCCCGGCGTCGGCCAAGCAGTCCCCGGCGTCGGCCAAGCAGTCCCCTGAGTCCAAGGTGTCATTCCCTGCGGTCCCGGGCGTCCGGTTGTCCAATCCATGGGACCATGCCTTATGAGTCGTGAGTCCTCGCCCCAGCGCCGTTGCCAATGAGTTTTTTTTATCCGCAGATTTCGCAGATTAGCGCAGATTTTTGGCGGGGTGAATTGCCTTGCCGCTGCGGGGCGGGGCTTATGGCACGGTGTTGGTGGGGACGCGGATAACCTTTTGACTAATGCCGAGGAGGCGGATCATTTCGGCATGGCCATCAACAAAGAGCACATTGACCTGTTCGTTGTGTGACCAGTCGATACGCTTGTTGGGGATGGAGGTGACCATGGGGTCAAGAACGCCGAGGTTATAGGCGAGGACGTGGTTGCCATCTGCGGCGACCATGCAGAGGGTCGGGGATGGGATGTTGGACAGGGTATAGTTGCGCACGTTGGTATAAGCGAACATCGGCTCGTTATGTATGACGCTGCTGCCGTTGCTGCTCAGCTCGGTTTTGCCGTCAAAATTTCTGAAGTTCCAGAAGTCGTAGTTTTTCGGCGTTGGGTCGCTTGGACAGATAAAGCTCTTGTAGTTGCCGCCGATATAATCCCAGAACAGTATCTGCGGTGGTTTGTTGAGAGTGTTGTTTGAGCTAGAGAAGGCGCCGCCCCATTCGCTAGGGAGTGAGAAGCACGACGGCATACTGCCGTCGGCGTCATCAACATACATGGTGAAGGCGGTGCCAATCTGCTTGAAGTTGCTGGTACAGGAGATGGCCCGGGCCTTTTCTCGCGCCTTGGCCAGGGCCGGCAGAAGCATGGCGGCAAGGATGGCGATAATGGCAATGACGACCAGGAGTTCAATCAGAGTGAAAGATTTTGTTTTTTTCATTTCTGCTCCAAGATGGGGACTGCGGGGGCTTAGACGGACATAACACACGAAACCGAGGAGAAGTATAGCAAAAAACATCAGGAAAAACAAGGACATTTCTTAGGCGCCGGCATAAACTTGTAACCGGTCACTCATTGATAACAGCCATTTCCTGTTGCTTTTGGTTTTCAGCGCCGAAGGCGCGGCCTATGATAGCCCAGGGTAAGCGCCCGCAGGGCGCGCCGCCCTGGGTAAGGAACCCACCCAAAAAGAGCCCTGAAAGGGCGACCTAAAAAACGCCGCGCAAGGCACAGGGCGTAAGAACAATGGAACGCCTTGCATGGGTTCCATTGCCCCTTTGGCCGCAGTCAGCTTCGCCGACTGCGGCCAAGGGGCCGAGGAACACGAACATTAACGGCCCTCTACCCAGGGCGGCGCAC
>JAAZKQ010000499.1 GCA_012799755.1 Lentisphaerota bacterium
CCCACCCGAAACAGCACGCTGAAGGCGTGCCACATAGCAGACACGAAAAATGTTTTCCATTGCCAGGCAACAGAAAACGGCCAATTATCAATGGCCGTCCTTCTCTTTTTTCTCCCGCAGCCGCTTTTCGTTACTTGCGTTGGCGACGATTGTTGTGTATACTGCTTAATGTTAAGTTCGTTATGCCGGTTCGTTGACATGTCATGTGGGCTTATTTATTCAGGAGGTGAGTATGAGAAATCGTCGTTTTACCCTCATCGAATTGCTGGTGGTGATTGCGATCATCGCGATTTTGGCTGCCATGCTCTTGCCGGCCTTGGCCAAGGCGCGTGAGAAAGCCCGCGCTATTTCCTGCACCAGCAATCTCAAGCAGTTGGCTCTGGCGTGGAGCATGTACGCCGATGACAATGCCGAGTACATGCCGAGCTACCAAGGCGCCAGTAGCGGCCCCGGCTGGACAGGCAATCCGGTCGGCTGGCGTACGCGTTTGGTGCAGTACGCCGGTGACCGTAAGATGTTCCTTTGTCCCAGTGACTCACGCAAGGACCGCTTTGATAGCTCATCTGCCGGGCAGGTCGTCGTAACGCCGGAGAGTGCCTTGGAGGATCTCAAGTGCAACATTTCCTATGCACCCAACTTGACGGTCTGTGAGGGGGCGCCGGTATCGCGCGTTACCATCCGCTATCCTTCGGAGCTGTGTGGCCTTGCCGATCAGGTCAACGCTGAAATGCGCACGCTGTACCACGCGGCTCCGAGTAACCTCAAGGCTCAACTTGGAATGTCGGGCTCCTCCGTTGGCCGTCATAGCGCCGGCGCCAATTATACCTTTATTGACGGTCATGTTGGTTATGTCAAGGCCAATGTGGCCTGGGCCGCCTGGGAAGCCGCTGATGGCACCAGCGCCAAACGCATGTGGAAGAATCTCTGACGGACCGCTTTTGCGGGGTCATATCACGCTGCGGGCTGCAAGTCCGCAGCACGGCTGGCAGAGAGCCGCTTCTACTCTGGCGGGAGACGGGTACTGGGAGGAACGCGGGCCCCGTCGGAAAGCGCTTTGGGGAGGCCGCTTCTGTTCCGCCCCTTGAGGTAATCCATCAAGGGCCGAGCAAACAGCAGATAACTCAGTGCTGGTTCATTTTGCGACAGCGGTTTTGCTGAGGGTGCCGTTGGCATCGAAGCTTTTGATGCTGACTTCGCCGATGGCATCTTTGCCGAGGGTAACGGCGGCGACGATTTTCCGACCGTCAGCAAGGGTGATGCTACAGCTGTTCGTCTGCTTGTCGAATTCGACGGCGCTGACGGGCAGCTTTTCGTTGGCGCGCAGCGGGTAGAGCAACCACGGTTCAAGCCACTGGCCGGTGGCCTGACGATGGTAGATGGGCGTAGGTGCGGGAGACACGTCTTCGTCGCGGGTGGAGTTGGCGACCCACCCTTGCACCTCGGGTTCGGTCTGGCCCTTGATAATGTCCACCGTGAGGTTCTCGCGGCGCAGGGGCACGATGGCCAGATTGGCCACATCAGGATCGGCGCCGATGACCGCCAGGGTGCCTTCATCCAAGGTGGCGTCTTGGTTGTTGAGATGGAAGACGGTATCGTAGCGGTGGTCGCCATCATCAGCCGGGCTGAAGAGGTCCCAGACCAGCCAACATTCAGGTTTGAGGAAGAGCACTGCGCGGTAGTGGGTGACAGTCTGGTCACGTTTCGGGCCGAAACCCTCGTTATACCAGCCTTCGGCGAAATCGAAGAGATCATTGGTGAGCCAGCGGTTGCTCATGGGTTCGGCATTCAGATAGTATTCCCGTTTGCCGCGACGATACTGCTCCATGCCATCAACCATGACGACGTTGTGGGCGCGGGCGGAAAGGACGTAGCGCCGCCAAGCGGAGCTGTCATAGGCGTAGATGCCGGCCTCGGTGAGGAGGCGCCGACCATAGGCCGAGGCGATCATGGATAGTTTGTCTTCGTGCTGGTGGCCGGCGCCGAAGGGGCCGACTTCAAAGTGCATATAGAGATCGTCGGCTTCCCAGCCGCTGCGCATGATGGCCCAGCCGGCGTAGGGCATCCAGTGCGATGTGAAATCCGGCATCGTGCCTTGGCGGCCACTGGTGGCCAGGTATTGAAAGTCCGTGCGTTCAGGAAAGTAGGAGAAGCCACTGCTCAGGGAGCCCCGGACATTGCCCCAGCCCGCGTCGTTGAGGGCCGGCATGCGCCCGTCGGGCATCATGATGTACATGTAGTAGGCGTACTGGCGTTCCATGCGCTGCATGTAGTCGCCGGGCAGCTCAATATCGTTGTGCTTGGCGATTTTATAGGTACCTAAGAAGTTGACGAGACTGACGCCGTGGTAGCCGGTTGCCAGCTCGACCTGCGCGCCGTCGGGATAGACTTGCACTTCCATTTCCTCGTAGAGCCGTCCAGCAGAATAACTCTGCCATTCGGCGGCTTCACGGAATTCGGGGAAGAGCACGCTAATGTGAAAGAGGCCATTCATTTCCATGGCCAGCCAGTTGTTGCTGGTCGGGTGGGCGCGAAGATGGCAGGCGTGTTCGTAGAAGGACTTGAGCATGGTGATGACCGCGTCCTCCGTGAAGACCGGTGAACCCAGCATGCGGAAGAAGCAGTCCTGCCAGACGCCGCCCGTGCGGATACCGCTCTCAATGGTCCGCCAGCGTGAGCCGACTCCGTTCCCAGCGCTGTCCACGGGGACCGGATTGTCTTCGACCCATGCTGTCATCTGATCAACGAATTCCTTGCCATAGACCTCCTTGCCGGTCTGCCAGTATGCATCCACCAGTGTGCGCCAGAAGGGATGGCGGCTGAGCTGCCAGGTCCATTCCGCGTACTGGATTTTGGTCGGATTGATGGACCAGTCAATGCGCTCGCCGAACTGATGGGCCACACCGCAGCTGCTGAGCAGGTGGGCGACGACCTTGTCGGCGGCACTGGTATTATAGGAAGCGGGGCGTTTATCTTCTGCTGGCCGGTCGGCCCAGCTGCGGTAGTAGCGTGGAGTTTGCCGCCCTACGTAGTAGCTTAGCAGCGCGCTGCGTGCTGCTGCGTAATCCGCTGCTGTGACGGCTGTCTTGACGGCTTCCAGGCCGGGGCGGTCAAGGTCCAGCGCTGCGAAGAAGTCCTCGTCATTCACACGCGGCCCCTTGACTGGCGGCAGGTATACGAGCCGGATGTCGCCGACGCGGACCACCGCCTCGGCATGGGGCG
>JAAZKQ010000500.1 GCA_012799755.1 Lentisphaerota bacterium
ATCACCACCAGCAATTCAATCAGGGTAAATCTCAGCTTGCTAACCATGCGACACCTATTGTTTTCTCTTGTGAAATCGCAACTGTTGCCGGCAATTCAAACAGAATAAAAAACATTTCCACTTTCACACCGCCGCCTCGGGAGTCTAATCCGATACAGCGCAGAGAATAAAAATACTCCGCCCCCTTACACCCCGTGGCGCCTCAGAGCGGCGGCGCCATGGAATGCGGGGCCGGCCCAGTAAAATCACGGGTGGACAAGGTCCGGTAGGCGCGCCACGCGGCATGGCCGTCCATGAAACCGCAGATCGTGCCCTCGTTGTGGTGCTTGCGGATGCGAGGGAACAGCGAGCCGGTGCCGGCGGCGTCACCCCAGTCCCAGAGGATGCAGTTATTGCTGTCAGTCATGGCAATACAGGCCGACGGCGACTTGTCTTCCGACTTGTCCGCCCAGGTCGTCAAGGTCATGGCCTTGGCGTCCAAGGTATGGCCAATGCCGGGGCGACCGCCGAGCATGCCATAATTGACCGTCGCCGTAATGGAAGGACAAACAATGGCCTTTTTGTCACCAACATAGGGGAAGATGAAACTGATACTGGCATAGTTCGACTCGCTGTTGACCTTGGGCATGCTGGCATAGGTGGTCGTGCCTTCTTTAGTCCCCATCATGTAATCCTCGTTGTCATCGGCGTACATGCGCAGCCCCAGGCCCAACTGCTTCATGTTGGAGGTGCAAGAAATCGTCCGCGCCTTCTCTCGCGCCTTCGCCAGGGCCGGCAAGAGCATCGCCGCCAAAATCGCGATGATCGCAATCACCACCAGCAACTCAATCAGAGTGAAATCCTTTTGTTTCCTGCTCATACTCCGCCGGCTCCTTTCAGTAAAACACCCACAATTTTTGACCAAGCGCCCTAATAAACACCAACACTGCCCCGGGCTGCGCCCGCCTCCTGCCTCGTCAAGGCCGGCAAGAATAGTACTGCCAACGGAAGTCATGCCTCAATAAATGGTCACAGTCTTGCCGTTGTTATCCCAAGCACTGAATCCAAAGATGCGACTATCGGCTTGCACAGCCTGCCCTTTCACGGCGCCGACATGGCCATCCAGATAGCCGATGTTCATCATCTGGTTGTGCCGTGCGCAGCAGCGGTCCGCCCGACTGGCCTGTATCCACTCTTCAATCGTGTCGCCAATGACGCCACATTCCGAGGGCGAAGTCGAATAGCTCCACAGCCCGGGCACTTCCCTGCGGGTTTTGGCATGCAATGCCGTACTCATCCCGTAGTCGCGGCTGAAGGCACTCTTCTTGGAGGTATTGCGGGAACTCGGGCACATGAAGGTCTTCTTGTCGCCGACGTAGGGCACCAGCGCCGGCTGATAACGCCCAAACTCATCAGCCTGCACGAAAGTATCCGTGTCGTAATACTTATCGGCATTCCAGAATTTGTACTGGTGGGGAAAAGTGTCCTCATTGTCATCCAGGTACATGGCCCAACCGAGCATCACCTGTTTCACATTGGAGGTGCAGGAAGCGGCCCGCGCCTTCTCCCGCGCCTTCGCCAGGGCTGGCAGCAGCATCGCCGCCAGGATCGCGATGATCGCAATCACCACCAGCAGCTCAATCAGGGTAAACAATACAGTTCTCTTCATAGTTGTCATTCCTTTCCTTGCTCTACCTTCGTGCGTTCCATTCGTCCTTTGCGTACTTGTCATTCCGACATTGTGCCACCGCGGCGAAAAACTCGTCCGCCGGCTGATAAGCGATCATGGTCACCGCCATGACACTCGCAAAACCGCGGATCAGCGCCCGGGTCATGGCTTCACGCTCATACGGCAAGGGGCCGCCAAAGTGGATGCTGCCCTGATGCAGTAAGCCGTCGTGCGTCCGCCGCTGCGCGCTGCCCGCAATTTTCCGGTCGTCTACAAGTATATCAAATTTCGTCGGGTTTTTAAAGCAAATCATGGATAATCTGTCAACATTATGTGGAATGACCTGGTTTGCGAGCTCAGCAGCGACCGTCAAATCCGCCAAGCCGGCCTGCACCGAGCGGTTGATGTAGTCATAACTCTTGATACGATCCAGCCCCGCCAGCCAATGCCCCGGCGGCAGCACCACCGTATAGGTGTAGTCATAGTCATGATAGACCACGCCGCCGCCCGTCGGCCGGCGCACGACGGCATAGCCGGCCGGCGCGGCATCGCGACGCTGGATGTAACCGATGGACACCGCCGGACGATCCCAGCCATACACGCGCAACAGCGGCCGGCCACGGCTCGCCGCCGTGACCAGCAATACCTCGTCCGCAGCCATGTTGAAGGCCGGGTCATGGACGCCGTCCAGCCACAGATGCCATTCTTCCGGCGCCGGCGGCTCCTGCCTGTCCTTGTCCTGGGTCATGCCGTCAGCGCCGCTCAAAACTCAAACACGGAGTCGGCCAGGCGCGCCTTGACTTCGGCGAGCACCCGTTGCTCCTCGGCCAGGGTCGGCGCCACAAAGGTGGCGGAAAAACGGACAAAGTGGCCGACGTCATCCCAGGGCACCGTGCTAATCAGCTTCTCCGTGATCATCCAACTGCTGAATTCCTCGCCATTGGCGAAGCGCAGGCCGCCCTTGACGCCCTTGGGTATGGCCACATACAGATAGAAGGAGCCCTCCGGCATGGCCGCGTCAAAACCGAGTTCACGCAGAGTTTCGACCAGCGCGGCCAGGCGCCGGCGGTACTTTTCGCAAATACTCGGCGTAATTTCCCGCTGGTTGGCCAGGGCTTTCGCCGCGGCCTTCTGGATCGCCAGGAATTGACCGCTGTCAGCATTGTCCTTCACCGTCGCAAATGCTTTCACTGCAGCCGCGTTGCCACAGACCCAGCCCAAGCGCCAGCCCGTCATGTTGAAGCCCTTCGACATGCTGTGCAATTCCACCGCCACATCCTTGCCGCCAGGACGGGACAGGATGCTCAACGGCGCGCCACTGAAATTCAACGGCGCATAAGCCGCGTCCACCACCAGCAAAATGTTATTCTCGCGAGCAAAGGCAATCGCCCGGTCGTAAAATTCCGGCGTCGCCGACGCGCCCGTGGGGTTGTTGGGATAATTCAGGTAGAGCAGCTTGCAGCGGCGACGCTGATCGGCGGTCAGGCTCTCCAGGCAAGGAAGAAAACCGTTTTCCTTAAGCAGGGGCAGATTCACCACTTCGCCGCCAAGGTATCGCGTCCAGGTGCCCATGACCGGATAGCCCGGCACGGTCATCACGGCAATGTCACCGGGATTGATGAAGCAGCTTGGCAGCAGGCTCAGCGCCGATTTGCTGCCGATGCTATGCACCAGCTCAGTCTCAGCATCAAGCTCGACACCATACAGCTCGCGCATGTAAGCAACGACCGCATGGCGAAATTCCATGCAGCCATTATCTGAGTAAAAACGGTTCTCGATCTTGTTGGCCTCTGCCGCCAGCGCGGCAACCACTTCGGGGAAAGCCTTATCGTCAGGTTCGCCAACGCCCATGTCAATGAGTTCAACGTCGGGATGGGCCTTGCGAGCGGCGGCCTTGGCACGCTTGATCTTCTCGAACTTGTAGATCGTCGTGTCCTTGCCGAATTGCTTCCCGCCAATGCGCTCGGCGAACATTTCCTGCAGATACGAATCAGCCATGTTTTGTTCCTTTCGCTCTACTAAGGTTGGGGTGAACAAGTCTGTTTGGATGCCCCGCCCAGCGGGCGGCAGAGATGCGATATCCGGCCTTTAGTTGCCGGCGCCGCAGCACTTCTTGTATTTCTTGCCGCTGCCGCAGGGGCAAGGATCATTGCGGCCAATCTTTGGCGCTTCGCGTACCAGCGGTTTCCCCCGCTCAGGCACACTAAGTTCCTCCTCGTCTTCAGGCGGATTGAGCATTGCCGCCACCTCGGCAGGCATATCCTCATAGGGCCCCTTATGTTCCTTGCGCAGCATATCGCGCAGCTGCTGACTGCTTGTACTGAAGAGGCCGTTGAGCACCTTGCGCACAAAGGTCGTCTGCTCGCCAAGGTGACCACCGTCCAACACAGCCATCACCTGGGGCTTCAGCTTGACACCGCCAACCACCGCCGCATTGACCAGCAAGGCCAGCCACAACTCCCAGCTGTCATTGGCGTCCAGACCTTGAGCCAACAGCACGCGGTACTGCTCAACCGCCTCGCGCTCGCTCACCCGCCCCTCAAGCCACAAAAAGTGAATGACCAGCAGAGCCTGCTCACGCAGGGCCTGCTTCAAACCACAGTCCAAAACCAAGTCGCCAAAAACCGGCAGGTCGTCAGCCGCTGCCAAAGACCCGAAAATGCGGTGCAGATACAGCACCAGCCAATCCTTCTCAGGCAGCAACTCCGCAAAACGCGGCTGGCGTACCAGTCGTAGCAAATCACCCAAGGACTGCTCATCACGCCAATGCGCCAACCACAACAAGGTCACCCGCAAGGATGCCAGCCCCTCCGCTGACGACAAATCATCGGGCGCAACCGCAAAATGAGCCAGATTGGCACGCAACGCAGCCTTCGCCGCCTCGC
>JAAZKQ010000049.1 GCA_012799755.1 Lentisphaerota bacterium
ATGTCCACAATGTCCACAATGTCCACAATGTCCACTTTATCAATGGGTGACCGCTTACGAAGCCTTGACGTTTCAGTGCCAAAGCGCTCAAATGCCAACAGGGATGATGGTTTGCGGCAGGGTAGTCGGAATGACCGCAGGACAGCCAGTATCAATGGGTAACCGATTACAACTACTCGATAATCAGTCAACTGCATAAACGGCTAAGAAAATTACCCCATGCTCTCAGCAACTAGCGCTCAGTTCTTCCGTAGTGCGCGCAGCTGAGCGAAGGACAGCTGTTGGCGGGCATCGCACAGCGCCCGGTTGGGACACGGCGTCACTTCAAGCAGCAGGCCATCGGCGCCGGCGGCCAACGCGGCACGCGCCAGCGGCATTACCAAGCTGTTGTCACCGGTGGCGTGGCTGGGGTCGGCAATCACCGGCAGTAGGTCCTGGGTCTTCAGCCAGGCCAGCGCTCCGAGGTCAAGCGTGAAACGCGTCACTTCGGTTACGGTGCGTATCCCCCGCTCGCAGAGCACAATGTCCCGTGCGCCGGCCTGCGCCAAGTATTCGGCGGCATAGAGCCACTCGTCCACCGTCATCGCAAAACCACGCTTGAGAATCACCGGCTTGCCGGTCTGCCCGACCATCTTCAGCAACGCGTAGTTCATGCAGTTGCGTGAACCGACCTGCACGGCATCCAAATACGGCAACAGCAGCTCCAGCGAAGCGCGGTCCACCACCTCCGACACATAGGCCAAGTCGAACTCAGCCTTGATGCGCCGAATAATGTCCAACCCGGCGGCCTGTAGCCCTTGGAAAGAATGTGGCGAAGTCCGCGGCTTGTACAAGCCACCGCGCATCACTGCGACGCCACAGGCCAACAACTCCTCAGCGGCCTCGCGCATCTGCTCGTAGGACTCGACCGCGCAGGGACCGGCAATCCAGCCGACCTCACCGCCGCCGAAGACCTCCCGGCCAATGCGGACCTCCCGCGAACAATGCTGTGTCAGCAACCTATGGTCCATCTCAGCAGAACTCTTTGAAACGCGAATCACCCTGGGCGTTCACCGCTACGCCATCCAGCTCCACCAGCCAACCAGGCCGACAAACTGGACCTTTTACCATAATGCGAGGCGTTTCCGCAGACAAGCGCCGGGACATCACCGCCTCGACCGGTGCGGCGTCCGCCGGATCGCGCAAATACACCACCGCCTGCCGCAGATCCGCCAAGGTTCCGCCGTGGTTTTCCAGCAGGGCTGTGACATTATCAATGACTCGTTCCGCCTGGGCGACCACATCACACTCATACAGTATCTTGCCATCACGGTCAATACTGGCCGTACCTGACAGCAGGTAGTGCGAACGGTCGCCGTAGATAATGCGCGTGCCGCGCTCAAAGGTCACGCCGTAAACATGGGTCGGCGAGAGATGATCCAATGCCTGCATATACTCAATCTGCGCCGGCTCGTGCCCGAACAGCGCGAATGAATCCATGCGCACCAGCTGGTCATGCGGATGCGACTGGCCCTCAATGCCCGTACTCGCGATGTAATGGGTGTCCGCCGTCAAGCCATGCTCAGTAAAATAACGCCGGCGCGCCTCCACCAGCCCCATGTAGTTGTTGTCAATATCGCGGCAGTAAATCCAAGTCCGCTGCAAGTTATTCGCAAGCGTGCCGCCACGGTGCGCCAACACCGCCGCCACCGCTTGCAGCTCGGCGGTCATCTGGGGGCCGCTGCCCCGCTCACTAGTTGCTGCGCTGCCCATGAACAGCAGCTCGTAATGGCGCAAGGGGATGCTCAACACGCCGTCCGCCAAAGTCGGCGACGCTGAATCCAATGCGTATGCCTCCATGGCTACCCGGCTGCCCCCCGTCGGCGCTTGTCCCACCACCGCCACCGATGCGCTAAGAGAAGCCGTCAGCTCTTCCACCACCCCTGCTTGGTTGGCAATATCGCTCACATGCAAACGCATCACCGCCGGCACTCTCCCCAAGGCCGCCTGGCAACGCGCCAGCAACTCCTCACAGCCATCCCGAAAACTCTTACCCGGCTCTGCCGTACCGGCAAAAA
>JAAZKQ010000501.1 GCA_012799755.1 Lentisphaerota bacterium
AAGGCAAGGACCGAACTTTTCTCCGTTGTTTGTGTGGTAATCGTATCTACTTTACGGCTAAAAAAGGCTGATAAAAACGCTTGCGACAGGCAAAAATCACCTCGTACCCCTTTTCGGATGACCTCATCCTAAAGTTCGAACAACAGGGGCTGATCAGATTGGCCTTTGCTTTTTTTGCGCCTGGTCTGCGCCAGTTTGGGCTTGCCCTCTTCCTCATACTCGTTGCTTTCGAGGTTCGCGAGCACTTCGCCGGCGCGGCGGATGACCTCGCGAGGCAAGCCTGCCAGGCGGGCGACGTGAATGCCGTAGCTTTTATCGGCGGCGCCGGGGACGATTTTGCGCATGAAGCTGAGGCGCTCGCCCTGCTCCGCAATCAGCACGTTGTAGTTGCGCACGCCGGTCTTGGTGACGGCCAAATCCGTCAGCTCGTGGTAATGGGTGGCGAAGAGAGTGCGGGCTTTCACGGCAGGCGTGTCATGGAGATACTCGGCAACGGCCCAGGCGAGGCTGAGACCATCGAAGGTGCTGGTGCCGCGGCCGATTTCGTCCAGAATGATCAAACTGGCCGGCGTGGCGTGGTTGAGGATATTGGCGGTTTCGACCATCTCGACCATGAAGGTGCTTTGGCCGCGGCTGATGTCATCGGCGGCGCCCACGCGGGTGAAGATGCGGTCAGCGATGCCGATGAGGGCCTTGCCGGCGGGGATGAAGCTGCCGATCTGGGCCATGAGGGTCAGCAGAGCCACTTGCCGGATATAGGTAGATTTACCGGCCATGTTCGGGCCGGTGATGATCGCCAGCTGATCCCGGCGCGCGTCCAGGTGCACGTCATTGGGCACAAAGGGCTCTTCCGTCAACCGGGCGTCCAGCACGGGGTGGCGGCCGTCACGGATGTCCAGCACGGGCTCGTCACAGACCTCCGGTCGGACGTACTGATGCCGACCGGCGACTTCGGCCAGCGAGGCCAGGCAGTCAATCACCGCCAGCGCCCGCGCATTACGTTGAATCTCACTGGTGTAAGTGCAGACCTTTTCCCGCAAGTCTTGGAACAGCTCGTACTCCAGCGCGGTGCTTTTTTCATCGGCGCCGAGCACCTTGTCTTCGATTTCCTTGAGCTCGGGAGTGATGAAACGCTCGGCGTTGACCATGGTCTGCTTGCGCATGTAGTCGGCCGGCACCAAGTCGAGATTGCTCTTGGTCACCTCAATGAAATAGCCGAAGACCTTGTTGAAGCGGACTTTAAGGGACTTGATGCCCGTGCGCTCCTGCTCCTTGGCCTGGTAGTTGGCGATCCAGTCCTTGCCCTCGCGGGAGGCGCGGCGCAGCACGTCCAGCTCGGCGTTGTAGCCATCGCGAATGATGCCGCCTTCCTTGATGGTCAAGGGCGGCTCATCAACAATGGCACGGGCGATGAGTTCGGTGAGTTCCGGCAGGGCCTTGAGAGCCTGGCGCTGGCTGATCAGCAAGGACGCCGTAGCTTCGGTGAGCACGGCCTGCAAACCCGGCAGCTGCTCCAAACTGTAGCGTAGAGACTGGAGGTCGCGGGCATTGGCGCTACCCAGGTTGATGCGAGTGATGAGCCGTTCGAGGTCGCGTACGGTGCTGAGCAACTCGCGCAATTCCGCCAAGAACATCGGCGATTGGCTGAGATTCTCAACGGCATCCAGGCGCTCATTGATGGCCTGGCAATCCCGCAGCGGTCGCAGGAGCCATTCGCGCAGCAGACGCGCGCCCATGGGCGTAATGGTCTCGTCCAGCACGGACAACAGCGTGTTGCCCTTGTTATCGGCGAAGATCGGCTCGACCAGTTCGAGATTCCGCTGCGAAATGCGGTCGAGAATCATGCAGTCCTCAGTCTGGTAGCTGCTCATGCTGGTGATATGCGATGCGTCCCGCCGCAGATTGTTGGTGACGTAGTGCAGCAAGGCGCCGGCGGCGGCGACCGCCAGGGGCAGCGCGCGGCAGCCGAAACCGTCCAGCGAGGCGACGGCAAAATGCCGGCAGAGGCTGTCATAGGCCATTTGCTGGTCGAAATGCCAGTCGTCAACCGCCGTCCAGCTAATGGAGGTGGGGAAGTCGGGAAAGCCCTGCCGGCGCCAGCTATTGAGATTGGAGTCCGGCGTGATGCATTCGGCGGGCTTGAGCCGATGTAATTCGGTCTCCAGCGCGCTGAGCGTTGCGGCTTCGCTGACGCGGAAATCACCGGTGCTGAGGTCGAGCATGGCGAGACCGAAACGCTCCTTGCCCGGCATGACCGAGACGATGAAGTGGCTTTGCGAGGCTTGCAGCAAGTTGTCTTCGAGCACGGTTCCTGGTGTGATAATCTCAGTGATATCGCGTTTGACCAACCCCTTGGCTAACTTGGGGTCTTCAAGCTGTTCAGCAATAGCCACCTTGTAGCCACCCTCAAGGATCTTGGCGATATAGCTGCGCATGGCGTGGTGGGGCACACCGCACATGGGCACGCCCGAGCGCGCCGTGAGAACAATGTCCATCAGCGGCGCGGCGATCTTGGCGTCATCAAAGAACAGCTCGTAAAAATCGCCCATGCGGAAAAGCAGAATGGTCTTTGGCTGCAGATCATTTTTGAGCTGCATGTACTGCCGCATGGCTGGAGTGAGTTCACTGGGCGTAGTCATAGGTCGTTTGGGTTCTCGGCGGCGAAAGTGGTCATAATGGCGTCGTCTTTGCCGGCCTGGGCCATGGCGCGGAAGGCCGGGAGTCGCTCAATGAGTTCGTCATAACTGCCCTGGGCCAGCAGGCGCCCATCGTCGAAGAAATAGAGCTGATCGCAGGCGCGCACGGTGCTGAGACGGTGGGCAATGAGGATGATGGTGTGCGAACCGCGGAGCGCCTCGACGGCGTCCACCAAGGCCCGCTCGGTGCGCGTATCCAGGGCCGAGGTCGCTTCGTCAAAAATCAGCACGGCGGGCTGGTGGTAGAGCGCGCGGGCAATGCCGACGCGCTGGCGTTGTCCGCCGGAAAGCCTGACGCCGCGTTCGCCCAACTCGGTGAGGACGCCGGCGGGCTGCTCGCGAACCCAATCAGCTAGTTGCGCAGCCTCCAGTGCCGTCCACAGCGCCTGCTGGTCAATCTCGGCGGTCGGAATGCCCAGAGCGACGTTGGCTTGCAGGCTGTCATCAAGAAGACAAATGCTTTGGGGCACGTAGCCGATCTGCCGCTGCCAGCCGGAAAGATTGTCGCGAATATCCACGCCGTCAACGGCGACGCGGCCCTGCTGAGGGACGAGCATGCCGAGGATGAGGTCGGCCAGGGTGGATTTGCCGGAGCCGGTGGGGCCGACCAAGGCCACCGAGCTGCCTTTGGCGATACGCAACGTGGCCTCGCGGATGGCGGCTTTGTCAGCGCCTTCGTAGCTGAAACTGAGCTGTTCGACAGCGATGTCACGGGTAAAGGACATGAGCTGGAGCTCTTTGTCCTGTTCGTCGTCCAGGCTATCTTTTTCCAGTTCACGGAGGTCCTGGCAGAGTTTACTGAGGACGCTGTGGTTGTAGCGCATGGAGGAGAAATGAATCATGAGCTCGGTGACGCAGCCTTTCATGCGCGCCAGGCAGACCGTGATCAGGGCGATGGTCGGCGCGATCTGGGTCATGGGCAGGCCCTGCCAAAGCATGATACTCATGGTGCCGAGGAGCGCGGCGACGGTGATCATCTCCATCATCGGCCACATGCTTTTCTGCAACACATTGAGTGCCCGTGAGCACTCGGCGAGGGTCTCCATGCCGCGATGCTGGCGCCCACAAAAGAAATCGCGGCAACCGAGGATGCGGGCTTCCTTGAAAACCGCGAAACCCTCGCTGATGATCTTCATGACTTGTTCGCGGCTGTGATGGGCGGTCTCGCCCAGTATTTTGATGCGGCGAGTGGTAAGGCGGACATAGAGTCCCACACAGAGCCCCAGAAACACGAAGGTGCCCAAGGAAATCAGCGGGTCATGCAGCAGCAACATGA
>JAAZKQ010000502.1 GCA_012799755.1 Lentisphaerota bacterium
CGGCTCGCCATTGTCTCTCCTGGCCAGTCGTCTCTACGGCAAGCCCTTCGCCGTAACGGAATTCGACTTTGCCAAGCCCAACCGCTTCCGCGCCGAGGGGCCGGCGCTGCTCGGCGCCTATGGCGCCCTGCAGGACTGGGACATGCTCGTGCAATTCGCCTACTCGCACGGCAGAGAGAATTACCAACGCGACGACCGCGCCAACAACCACTTCGATCTGTCCACTGATCCAATCAAAAGCATCGCCCACCGCATCGGCGCGGCATTGTTCTTCGACGGCGGCGTCAAACCCGCCTCCGACGCCGTCGCCGTGCTCCTTGACGAAAAGGCGGACATTCCCTTTGACAGCAACTACAACCGCGCCGTCGCCCGGCTCGGTCTCATCACCCGCATCGGCACAGCCGTCATGCCGAATACGACCGACGCCCCCTGCCCCGAAAACTTCGCGGCAGTACTGAACGCCGGTATCGCCTTCCCCGACAACGCTGCCGGCGCCGACAACGCCAAGGTCTTCAATGCCGCCCCGGACTATGAACAGCTGCTCAACGACCTGCTAAACGCCGGCATGATCCCGAAAGATCACTGCGACCCCGCCACCGGTTTCTTCCGCAGCATTGGCGGCGAACTCGAACTCAATCAGTCCAAAGGAACTTTCCAGGCCATAACCGACGCCTGCGAGGCTTTCATCCTCCCTGCCGGCGAAAAAGCCCGCGGACGTTTCCTCGCCGCGGAAAGCCTGCTTGGCCGGGCCGTCATCGCCGCCGTAGCCGCTGAGGCGCAGCCCCTGCGCCTCGCCAAACGCATATTGTTGCTGCACCTGACCGACACCCAGGCGACAAAGGCAAAATTCGCCTCGCCGGCCATGGAGCAACTGGACAGCTGGGGCGAACCGCCTTTCCTCGCCGCCCGTGGCGAAGCGACCATCACCCTGCTGGCGACAGCCGGTCGGAACTACCGCCTGCATGCCGTAAATACCGCCGGCAAACGCCTGGCTACAGTGCCGCTCATCCCCGGCGCCGATGGCACGCTCAGCTTCAAGGCGCAGGTCTTCACCGACGCCGGACAGGTTTTCGCCTACGAACTCGAAGCCCTTCCCTGAAGCCCCCAGCTCAGGCCACGCCAAAAAACAATCGCCAACAAAAACCCAAAAAAGAAATCTGCGACAATCTGCGCAATCTGCGGATAAAAAGCCTTCGGCAAGCGGTCACCGATTGGTAGTGGCTCTCTCTGAAAATAGACATAGCTGGGTGCAAGCAGCGGTCAGGCAGGCAATGCGTGCTCAAAAGCGGCTGGAAGCCGCTTCTACTCTGCCGGAAAACGCAGGTTTGGCGTCATTTCCGCATCAGGGCAACACGCCAATTCGGCTCGCCATGGCTGACGTTGGAGTAGGTCATCCAGAGCCAGACATTGGAATCTACGAGGAAGCAATCCGCTCCCTGCGGACCGCTTCGCTCTATATCAAATACATCTGCCTGCACGGCATACAGCACGCTCATCAGCACATCATCTCTTCAAGAATTCTGACCAGCGTGTCGTCAACCGCCTTCCTGGTAAGCGGATCGCGGTAGTAGGCTTCGGCATTCTTCATGACCAAATCGAGGGTCAACTCTTGGGATTTGGACGGATTCACAAAGGAAAGCAGCCGATCCAGTTGTTGCCGGTCAAAATGTTTGAACAGTGGACCTATGGCGTTGTTGAGGAACAGGGAAAGGAGCGTCTTTACCCCGGCAAGGTCAATGGTGACAGCCTCTCCCGCCAGCAAGCGCGGCTCAATTTCGGCCAATAGCTTCTGGCCCTGTTCGGCGGTGATACAGCGCTCACCGATGAAATGGACAAGTTTTATGCTCATAATCCTCCCCTCTCGCCTCGCCACCAAGAAAGGCGACGGCATTGGAGCGCAAAAAGCGGCAACGGGAAAAATGGCAATATGCTGACTTTGCGATAGAAAGCAAGGCTTGCCATAGTAGCCCTGAACCTTGTCTGTAATCGGTCACCGATTGATACTTGTTGTTCCCGCAAGCTACTATGGACAGTATGGACGACGGGCGGGCAGATGTTGCCGTCCATATTGTCCATCGTGTCCATAATGTCCATGTTGCGCCGTAGGCGCTTAACCTCCTAGCCTTTCAAATGATAGCTTCATGGATAAGTAGTCCTGAACCTTGTCTGCGCCGTAGGCGCTTAACCATGCTTAACCCCAGCCTTCAG
>JAAZKQ010000503.1 GCA_012799755.1 Lentisphaerota bacterium
ACAGGCGCAACCCTGGGCTAGTATGTTCACGCCTTCAGCGTGCCTTGCCAGAGCGGACATCAATGGCTCTTATGTGAAGAGCATAGGTCTCATAGGTCTCCTACGTCCCATAAAAGCACGCCGTAGGCGTAGCACATAGACTGCGCCGCGCCTGCAGCGCTGAAAACGATGGGACTTATGAGACGCATAGGACCTATGGAAGGCCCGGGCGGCGTACGCGGCACGACCGGGAGCGGGGCGTGCCCGCAAGCGGCTGGCAGCAGCTTCCACTCTTTCGGGAGATGGATGATGTGGCTGGTCCTTGGATTTCCGAGCTGCCGAAATAATTTCAGGCTCGGCTTGATTTTGTCATATTTTGGATATATAAAATAGTTAATTCAATACCAAAGCAGGAGCAACGATGAAACACGCTTTGAAGAAGGATCAGGTACGTCAGGAGATTGTGTACCGGATATTGTCGGGCCAATATCTGGTATCCGGTCGGATTCCACCGGAGCGTGAATTATGTGAGTCGCTGCAGGTCAGCCGGATTACGGTGCGCGCTGCGGTTGACGAGCTTGAGCGGGGTGGGATTTTGCGTCGCGATGGTCGTCGCGGCACGCTGATTGAAAGACTGCCGAGTCGGGACGAGGGGATTGTCTGTTCCGAGGCGGCGAAGCAGATTTTATTCATTTATTTTTCGAGTGTACGCGGTCACCTGGTTTCGCGCACGGGTACTTCTTCGCGGCTCTATCATGGGGTTGAGCGTTTTGCCAATGAGCGTGATTATGTGCTGCGCGTGCAGTCCGGGGAGAATTTCCTCCGGCAAAGCGAAGCGGGCTTTGCGGATATTGACGGGATCATTGCCGGCGGTTCCCGTCTGGAGGAGCATCTGCCCTTGTTCATTGAGTCCGGGATTCCCACGGTGGTGGTGGACTCGATTCCGCATCGCCTGATGGTGGATGCCGTCTGTGCCGATTATTACGAAGCCGGCATGCTGGCCGCTGAAAAATGCCTGGCCAAGGGGGCGCGCAGGCCCTTGTTCCTGCAATTGCGTTTTGCTGATGAAACCTTCACGCAGCCCAATCTGCTGATGCGTCAGCGCGGTTTTTTTGACGCGTTGGAGGGCAAGGAAGGGATTTCAGGCGACTGCCACACCGTTCATTATGACGATTTGGCAACCGGCGGCGCCACGGTCAGAGAGCTCTTATCCGTATTGCAGGAAAAGGGCAGTGACGCCATCGTCTATTGTGCGGATATCCCCTATCGTTTTTTGTTGAAGCAAGCGGCAGTTGCCGCGTTGCCGGGGGTTGTCATTGGCGGCAAGCCGGAAGAGTTGCAGGAGTTTTCCGGCAACATTCCGGAAGTCATTACCTTCAACATGGAGTATGTCGGCTGCCTGGCGGCGATGCGCTTGCATGAGCGCATGAAGAACCCGCGTCTGGGCATCAGCCGTAAATTCATTCCGGCAGGGGACGCGTTCGGGTTGGACCCTGAAACCGACGCCGAATTCCCTTGAGACTAGCAACCAAGAAAAAAAGGAAAGCACCATGGCGATTACGCAAACTTCAGTCAGTTACTACGGCCTCAATTATGTCGAACACGCCGAAGCGGATTTTCGCGAGATGCTGGAGCATGGCTGCACAACGGTCATTCTGGCAATCACCGAATTTGACATGGATTTCTGGTTTCCGAACATCCCCAAAATTGTTGACAAGGCCCACGAGCTCGGCCTGCGGGTGTTGCTGGACACCTGGGGCATTGGCAAATTTTTCGGCGGCGAGCAGGTCAGCTTGTTCTTGCAGAACAATATCGAAAACCGGCAGGTCTCCGCATTGACCGGGGAAAAATTGCCCTATGCCTGTTTCAACACGCAGTCTTTCCGGGATTATTTTCAGCGCATCTGTCTCAAGCTGGCCAGGGAAACCAATGCCGATGGCTTCTTCTGGGACGAACCCCATTACGCGTTCCCGAAATCCTATGCTTCCATCACCGGCGGCACGTCCGATGAATGGACCTGTCGCTGCCCGGTGTGCATGAAGAAATTCCAGGATTACTACGGCTATGAAATGCCGAGGATCATGAATGACGACGTCAAGCAATTCCGCTGGCGGGAAGCGCTGTTCATTCTCGAAGACACCTCGCGGAAAATCAAGGAGATCAATGCCAAGTTTGAAATCACCTGCTGCGTGCACGCCACCCTGAATAGCTACTATGTCACCGAGCATCGCGGTTATGACAATTGGGACATGGTGGCTGCCAGCCCATATTTTGATGTCTTTTCCACGACCATTATCTCCTGGGACCTGCCGGAGAGCTTCTTTGAGCACATTACCCGGCGCACGGTCGAAATGGCGAAGAAATACGGCAAAATATCCGAACGCTGGATCATGGGCTATTACAAACAGCCGCAGGATTTCAGCCGGATAGACCAGGTGGTTGATCTCTATGAAAAGCTGGGCGTGGATCGCCTTTCGGCTTGGACCTATCGTGGCGGGTACGGCACCGTGCTGGCGGCGCCGGATGCCCTGAAATTATGGGATCGTATTGGCGAGAATTACAAGCGCGTTATCAAGAAAGGGAAGTGATCATGTTGAATGACTTCGGCTATGTGGAAAAAGCCTTCGCGAACATTCGCGAGGTGATGGAGAAGCAGGGCGATAACATCACCCGGGCGGCGGGCATGATGGCCGACGCCATTGCCGACGACAAGCTGATCCATGTCTACGCCGGCGGCGGGCATACGACCCTGGCCATGGGCGAAATGTTCTTCCGGGCCGGCGGGCTGGCCAATATCAATCCTCTGATGGAGACGGCTCTCTCGGTGTTCAATCAGGCGCTCAAATACCTGGAACTGGAGCGGACCGTCAATTTCGGGCGCTCCATTGTCAAGTACTATGACCTTCAGAAGGACGACCTCCTGATTATTTTCCACAACATCGGCATCAATCCGGCGACGATTGATGCGGCTGACGAGGCAAAATTGCGCGGCGCAAAAATCATTGCGGTTGCCAGTTCGTATTGGCAAAATGAGATGCCTTCCGATCACTTCATCCGCCATCCCTCGGGCAAAAATCTGTTTGATTATGCGGACGTCTGCATTGACGACTACAATCCGGTCGGTGATGCAATTGTCGAGCTGCCCGGCATGACCACGCCCATCGGGCCGGTTTCCAATCTGGTGGATTTCACCATTGCGCATCTGCTGGAGATCGAATGTTGCCGCATCTGTGTCGAGCGAGGCATTGTGCCGCCGGTATGGAACAGCGCCAACGCGCCGGGCGGCGATGAGAAGAATGCGGCTTACCTCAAAAAATACAAACCCCTGATAAAGAGCCTGTAATGACCATCAAAGCAATGAATTCAGCGCTGGATTTTCTGCGCGACAAGTATGGCGTCGGCCCCGGCGTGATTGCCGAAGGCCCGGAATGCTTTCAACTGCATCTCTCGGACGGCAACAAGGCCGATTTGCTGCCGCACCGGGTGGAAAGGCGCTTCGTCGAACTGAAAAAAATCATTGACGGCAAGACGCTGGAGGGCATTTCCACCTTCCGTTTTGCCGTCTTTCGTCCGCATGGCGATTTGCGGAAAATGTTGGCGGCTGAGCTGGACTTGGCCGCGTTTCTGTCAGGCAGCGAGGTCTCCCGGCTTTTTGCGGCCGGTGATGGGCAACGAGTGTGCAATGTCATTTTCCGTCTGGCGAATGGGGTGTCTGGCTGTATTGAATGCAGCAGCGGGCTTCCTACGGCGGCGCCGGTTCTTGATCGCCATGAAATCATCGCCCGTCGCGGGGTGGCTTCGGATCGCGTGGTGGATACGCAGGTGCCGCAACATTCGATCTATGTGTGGAATGAAGACGGCACGGCGACCTATACCGACGTGGACACCGAGCTGTTCGGGTTGTCTGACGAGGCCATCTGGACGGTTCGCGCCGCTTTCGCCGTACTCTCGCAGCCATCCCTTGCCGCGTGTTGGAACCAGGCCGCGCAGGCGTCGCTGCGGCAGGCGGAAGCCGCTCTCGACTGCGCACTGTCAGGAACTCCGGTAACTTTTTGAGGAAGACCATGAAACCTGTAAAAATTGCGATGATGGGCATGACCCACGGCCATACCCGGAAATACTATCAAACGCTGCTGGAGAACAAGAAGCTTGACTGGGTTGCCGCCTGTGCAGAGGACGAAGAGGCGAAAAAGGTCTACGCCCTCTACAACACCGGCGTACCCTGTTATCTGGATGCCGCCGCCATGCTCGCGGAACACCCTGATATTGAGGCGATTGTGCTGGCTTCGGCGAACAACCGGCATTTCGAGCAGATGAAGTTCTGCGCCGAGCGCGGAATCCATATTCTGTCCATGAAAATTCCGACCTTTGACATGGCTGAATATGATGCGATGATTGAGTTGGTTGACAAGGCCGGCGTCGTCTGCCAGATCGAGCTGGAAATGCACTATAATCCGGTGGTGAAGCGGCTCCAGAAGCTGATCGCCGACGGCGCGCTCGGCAAGATTCTGTCCGTGCAGGCGACCAATATCACGTTGTCGCCGGTTTGGGCCTTTCCCTGGCAGGGCGTGCCGGAAGACAGCTACGGCAGCCGAGTGCCTTTGGCCTCCGGCGATCATCGTTTTCGCGGCGGGGCCTTGTGCGACCATCCGCACATCTTTGATCTGATCCGCTGGCTGACCGGGGCGGATTTTGCCAGTGTCTTTGCCCAGGTCGCGCCGAATCTGCGGCCGGAACTCGAGGTTGAGGACATGCTGCTGGCCGCCGGCAAGATGACGGACGGCACGGCGTTTTTGTTTGATCCTTCCTGGTCGCGCATGGAAGAGCGGCTCAAGGTGCCGGCGCCGGGCTGGGAGGTGTTTCCAAAACGCATGGAGGTCAATGTCACCATAACCGGTGAAAAAGGGATGCTCCAGTGTGACTGCTTTGGCCCGAATGTCTATCACAACGGCGCGCCCAATGACCGCTATACCGTGCAGTACACCTACTTTGATGAATGGATTGGGCTGATTGATGAGTTCGTTGACTGCATCCGCAATCACAAGCAGCCACGCATCAATCTGAAATGGCATCGGCATACTATTGAAGCCATGAATGCCTGCTATGACAGCGTCGCCGAGGGCAAAGCCATCGCGTTGTGACAAGTCAGACAAGGAGTGTGGAGATTATGAATAACAAGGAAAAGTTTGTGACGTCGCGCGTCATTCCCGCGCCCAAGCGAATTGAATGTGCCGCCGGGGAAATGTTCAAGCTGACGGATGGTTGCCATATCACCGTCATTTCTCCGCTGGCGGTAGCGGCATTGTCAGCCGTTTTGCCTGAGCTCTGCAAGGCCTATTGGCAGATAAGGCCGGCCTTCTCTTTTCAGGCCGGTGGTGACGGGGGGGCGGCGGATGGGTATCGCTTGCAGGTGACGGCGGAGCGTTGCGAGATCATTGCGTCCGGCCTGGACGGCATCCGCAATGCGTTCAAGACTTTGCGCCAGCTGGCCGAGTCCGAGCGCGGCGTGCTCAAAGCCGGCTGTTGGCTGCTGCCGCCTGTTGTCGTCGAAGATGAACCCGCCTTGGCTTTTCGCGGTATCCATCTGTGTTGGTTTCCCGAAACGCCAATCTGGGAAATTGAGAAGAGCATCCGCCTGGCGGCGTATTACAAATTCAATTACGCCGTCATTGAATCCTGGGGTATGATTCGCCTGGAATCGCATCCGGAGTATTGCTGGGATGAGTTCGCGATTGACAAAGCGGAAGTATCGCGTCTGGTCAAATTGGCGGCCAGTCTTGGGCTGACGCTGATTCCGCAGTTGAATTTATTCGGGCATGCGACGTCATCGCGTTGCGGCGCCGGCAAACACATGCTCTTGAATCAACACCCTGAGTACGCCCCGCTTTTTGAACCGGATGGCTGGACATGGTGCATCGCCAATCCCGCCGCGCGGCAGTACTTGACGGAACTGGCAATCGAATTGCATGACCTTTTCGACAAGCCGCCTTTTTTCCATATCGGCTGCGACGAAGCCTACAATGCGGGAAGTTGCTCGCTTTGCCGGGACAATTATCCGGCGAAGCTGAAAGCGCACCTGTTGTATTTCCACTCCCTGTTTGCCGAGCGTGGGGCGCGGGTCATGATGTGGCATGATATGCTGCTGAACCGGGATGATCCCCGCTGGAATGGCTATATCGTTTGCGGACATTCCGCCAATGGCCTCGGCGAACTGTACAAGGAGTTGCCGAAGGATGTGGTGATTTGTGATTGGCAGTATGGCTATCCGGAAAAGGACGGCAAAGAGCCGGATTGGCCGACATCGCATTTCTTCAAACAGGCGGGCTTTGATGTGCTGGTTTGCCCATGGCTGGAACGACGCGGCAGCAAAAGCCTCGGCAGTCTCGCCAAGCGGGAGAAACTTTTCGGGATGCTGGCGACGACGTGGCACTGGTATCGGGCTTCCCACCGCATGGAAACGCTCTTTATCGTGTCAGCCAATGCCGTGTGGCATCCTGACTGGGTGCCCGAAAACAATGTCGTTTACCGCGAGTATCTCAACCGGCATCTCAGGGAGATTGATCAAGACATGAAGTCGAAAAAATACATTCAATTCGGCAGTGTCCAGTATCAGATCAATCCCACGCCCTATCAGGATTGACCCGTGCGCGAAGCCTGGCATTGAGCTTGCCTGGAATGTTACTCGATGCCGCGCCGGCAGCACCGGGGCGAGGACTCACGACTCATAAGGCATGATCCCATGGATTGGACAAGCGGGACGCCCGGGACCGTGGGGAATGACACATTGGACTCAGGGGACGGGTTGGCCGATGCCGGCGGCGCTGGGGCGAGGACTCACGACTCATAAGGCATGATCCCATGGATTGGA
>JAAZKQ010000504.1 GCA_012799755.1 Lentisphaerota bacterium
GGAGTAGGCCTCGGGGAAGTCCTCTTCAGGGAGATTCAGCAGTTCGAGGTGCAGTTTTTCACCGTAGGCGCGAGCCCAGGGGATGCTGAGCACAAGATTGGGGGTCGGCTCCGCGGTGCGGCTGACATTGGGAAGGCCGAGGTAATTGCGGAAGAGGTGCTTGTTGGTCAGCCCTTCGCAGACCGTCGGCTCCAGGTTGGTGTTTTCATTCAGCTCGTTCCATTCCACGAGGATGATGTAGTCGGGATTGGCGGCGAGGGCGGCTTCAAGGGTTCCGCGCAGGAGTTTGGTTCCCTCCTCCAGTATGTTGGAGTTGGCTTGGTGGTTGATGTAGCCCTTGGCGATGCCCAGCCCCAGCAGTTTGCCGCGGTAGGCCGGCTCATTCAGCACCGATACCATCACCGGGACGATGATGTTCCGGAAGAACTCCACGTTGCCGTAGCGGTTGTTCGGCGAGATGGCGAGGTGGTTGCAGGCGGCGAAATGCACGCCGTCGCACACGTCGAGATAACTGCGCAGGGCGGCTTTCATTTCCTCGATTTCGGCCTGGGTCAGGCCGCCCTTGGTGCTGTAGGGGACGCATTTGTAGTAGAGCGGCATGCGGACTTCGGGCACAAACAGAAAGCTGTCCCCGTAGCTCTGGCGCCAGCCGGCGAGGAGTTTTTGCCAGTCTTCAGGGGGCAGGGAATCGCCCATGTAGGAGGAAATGACGATTTTCCCCTGGTGGCGGACGGCATGGGGTGATGCGAGGGCGGTCTTGAAGATGCGGTCGAAGATGCCGGCGCTGTCGGGCAGCTTGCCGGAAAGCACTTGTGCCAGCACGGGGTCGCCAAAGACATCCTTGAAGATCGTCAGTTCGGGCAGGATTTTGAATGAACTGTTTTCCGGCAGCCATTCGAACATCTTTTCCATGCGGGAGATGTAGGAGTTGCTGACGGTGATGATCAAGGCGGCAAAACCGTCCATGCCGTAATCCTGGCAGATTTTCACGCCGTCCAGATAGGCTTGCCTGCCGCCGAAGGACACTTCATTTTTGGGCATATCATAGTGATCGCCGAAGAGGGGGCGATCAAACCAGTCGTCCGGCTGGCGTTGGCGGAAACAGTTGGTTGCCAGGTTGTATTTGAGATGGGCGCGGGGGAAGAAGAGGGTTTTGGAAAACTGGCGTTCCCGCGTTTCCAACGGGAGGGACGTGATTCGATCCGTGGCGTGCAGGTCTGTCATGGTCAGCATGGCCAGCAGCAGCCACAATATTTTAGAGGTCCGCATCATGATCATTTGGCTCCTGAAAACGGGAAGGTGGGTGGGGATTGCGAGACTGGTCAGTTGATGACCTGAATCCGTGAAGCAATTCATCAGACAAAGAGTCAAAAATACAACTCATTGGTTTTCAGTTTATTACATCGTAATTCCAGCGTTGTCATTTCACTCGCCAACGAGATTGCCAATGATGAAGTTAATGCAGAGTTCAGAAGCAATCAATTCGAACGGCGTTTTTTCCCTTGTCAAGAAACAACTGGATGGCAATGTCCGCATGAAGGATTGGGATGCCGGGCTGCCTGCGGCACTCAATTCCTGTTATTCGACATCCGCCATTGTCTGCGGCGCCATCGGACTCAAGACCGCCGGCAACAGCGGCTAAGCCGACATTGAAAAGTTTCGTTCCGACTTTCTCTTCCACAGAGTTGTAGGCGGCAACGTTACCTCGCAGGAAACCCTAAGGTTTCATGCTCGCCAACAAACTGCACGAATCTGCTCCAATTTGCGAAAAAAACGGTGGTGTGGATTGCCGCGCCTGCGGCAAGACATGCCGCCATAATCTGCGCCAATCTGCGTAATCTGCGGATAGCAAAGAAGGCCTTCAGGCGCAGGCTTGGAGTCTGCGGATGAGGGCGGCGATTTCGGAGTCCGGACAGGAGGCGCCGACAAGGATACCGATGGTCGCCGGCGGCGGCGGCAGCCATTCTGAGCTATCGCACCACTGTTGTTCATTGGGCAGGTAATGGTGAATGGCATGGCTGTGGAGATCGTCCGGCGTCTGCAAGTAGTAGGTCTTGCTGTGCTTGCTGGCGAGGCGGTAGAGTTGGGTGGTGTTGCTGCTATTGATGCCGCCGAGGACCAGAATGACCTCATGTGCCTGGGCACAGAGCTTTTCGGCTTCGGCCTGCCTGGCGCGCGTGGCGCTGCAAATCGTGTTGGCCATGGTGAAGGTACCGTGACGCTTGTCGCCGCCGGTACTGGCAAGGAGCGCGGCGACTTCTTCGGTTTCGCGGCAGAGCATGGTGGTTTGGTTGACCAGCACCCAATCGCAATGCGATAGACGCTCGGCATTGGCCAGCCATGCCGACGGATAGGCCGCTGCAGGCGCTGCGGGCGGCAGGGCGTCCAGTAGCTGCCGGGCGGCGGCAGGCGAGGGCACGAGGGCGACAGCCGGCGCGGCTTTGCTGGCGCGGGACCAGATGCCGATGGTTTCCTGATGGCCGGGCTTGCCATGAATGACGATGGCGGCGCCGTTGCCTGCGGCCTTTTCCACCGCCTGCCAAACGCGGCGGACGAAGGGGCAGGTGCTGTCCACAATCTGACCGGGGGATTGGACGAAGGCGCGGAGGCGCTCGTCCAGTGCGCAGTCAAGGCCAAAGGCCGGGATAACGAAGATGTCGCTGGGCTTGGCGCGGGTGAAGACCGTGTCGAGTTCGTTGTCGTCAAGCATCTTTACACCCTGCTCGACGAAGTAGTTGTTGACGGCGGGGTTGTGAATCATGGCGCCGAGGAGCCAGATGTCGCGCTGCGGCGCCGCGGCGACGGTATTGGCCAGCAACTGCACGGCGTGGCGCACGCCATGGCAAAAGCCGAGGCTGGTGGGCAAGGCGATGTGACGGCCGGAGGCGAGCTCAATGATGCTCTGTCCCTGTGCGCGTAGTTTGTCAATATAGGGATCGCTGAAAGGGTTGGCTGCGCTTGTGCTCATTCGTCTGTCTCGTCGTCGTTAGCCAGCGGCGGCACTGGCGGGTTGAGGGGCTTGGGGCGCATGCCGATGGCGGGCAGGCCGAGGGCGGCGAGGGTTTGCTGAAAGTCCTCTGGCAGCGGCGCCATGTATTGGCGCATGACGCCATTGGCGGGATGCGGGAAGGTCAGCTTCCAGGCATGGAGCATTTGCCGCGGCGCGGGGCAGGGCAGGTCTTTGGGACAGCCGCCGTAGAGCGCATCACCGAGCACCGGGTGTTTCAGATGGGAGAAGTGCACACGGATTTGATGAGTGCGACCGGTAAGAATGCGCACTTCCAGCAGTGAGCAGCCATTGGCGCTGGCCAGTACGCGGTAGCGAGTGGTGGCCAGTTTGCCCTGTTCCTCGACCACAGCCATTTTCAGGCGGTTGACGGGGTGACGGCCGATCTTGTTCTCAATCAGGCCGACGGGCTCGTCCGGACAGCCGATGACGATGGCCAAATAGGTCTTCTCAGTGACTTGTTCCTTGAAGGCGTCCTTGAGGTAGGCCCGCGCCTGGAGATTCTTGGCGACGACGAGGACGCCCGAGGTGTCTTTGTCAAGCCGGTGGACAATGCCCGGGCGCTGCGTGTTGTCGCTCATGTTCTCAAATGCCTCTTCATCGTGGTGAAGCAGGCCGTGAACAAGGGTGCCGGTCATATTGCCTTGTGCGGGATGGACAACCAGGCCCGGCGGCTTGTTGAGGACGATGACATGCTCGTCTTCCATGATGATGTCAAGGGGAATGTCTTCCGCGACGAGTTTTGTGTCTTTCTCGGGCGGCCAGAAGATAACAACGTGGTCATCAGGCCAGACTTTGTCGGCGCGGCGACAGTGTTCGTCGTTGACCAGCACACGGTGTTCGCTGAGGCATCTTTGGTAGAAGGCGCGGGAATGTTCGGGCCAGGTCTGGGCGAGGAACAGATCAATGCGGATGCCCTCGCGATGTTCCTGACCGACCAGGCAGTCGCTCTGCCGGGATATGGCTTCGGCCTCATTTGCCGGCGTGCTGTTTTGGTCCTGCTGAGGATGTTGCATGGTTCTTGCGGCGTTGCCACCATTCACTGAAGACGTAGATGCCTATGGCCACCGGCAGCAGCCACAGGCAGGTGATTTGCGACGGAGTCAGGCCGGCGATGCGCGTGAGGTAATCACCGCGGCCAAATTCGAGGAAGAAACGGGCGATGCTGTAAATGATCATGTAGACAATAAAGAGGCGGTTGCGGCAACGACCGGTCTTTTCCAGCCAGAGCAGCGCCGCGCAGATCATGAGGTTGCCGATGGCGGCAACGGCTTGGATGGGGAATACCGGCGCGCAGTGACTGAGCTCGGGTGTGAGCTCCACCACGCCGAGGCGCAGCTGGACATCCAACACGGGATTGATGATGCCGGGTTCCACAAAGGCCGGATAACGCACGGCGCCGCAGCCGTTATACGGCGCGCCGAAGCAGCAGCCATTAAGCAGGCAGCCTATGCGGCCAAAGGCATGCCCCAGCGGGAGCGCCGGCGCCATGAGGTCGGCGACATGACCCAGCGACCAGCGGCGGTGTCGTGTCAAAAGAACGATGGCGATGACGGCACCAATGAAGCCGCCGTAAAATACCAAGCCGCCTTGATAGACTTTGAAGGCGTCCAGAACATGGCCGGAGAACTCGTGCCAATAGCGAATGACGTAGAGTGCGCGCGCGCCAATGATGCCGGCGAGCATGGCCATGAAGCTGAGGTCCGAGATGTCGTCCGGTTTGAAGCCGTAACGGCGCGCGCGCGCGCTCATCAGGCCGTAGCCGGCAAGAAAGCCGCCGGCGACCATGATGCCATACCAGCGTATGCTGAGAGGACCAAGGGTGAAAGCAACAGGATTGACCATGGAATGCTTCAGTGAAAAACAAGCTGAGAAATGCCGTGCGTGTCTTGACAGAACAAGACAATGTAAGCCGATGAGCCCGAAAAACCAGCGAGGAAGGGGAGGGAGTAGGGTTGTGCGAGGGGGAGGAAAGGGTCGAGACCCTTTCCTCTGTATAGCTTCGGTCGAAATAGGACCAAAAGCAGAATTTAATAAGGGAGACTTTCCGGATCGCGGTTATGTTGAGAAGCAGAACCGGAGGTCGTCACATGAACAAGCGTCGTCGTTTCAGCGTCGAA
>JAAZKQ010000505.1 GCA_012799755.1 Lentisphaerota bacterium
ATACCAGCCTGGGGTTGCGCCCGTGGCGCAACCCCAGGGAAGCCCCACCCGAAACAGCACGCTGAAGGCGTGCCACATAGCAGACACGAAGGATGATTTCCATTGCAAGGCAATAGAAAACGGCTAATTATCAATGGGTGACCGGTTATCCGCCCTCTCCTATTCACGGGTTTTTCACGGTGGTAAAGGCTTCTATGCGGCATTAGATTAGGAGACGTTTTTTGGGGGTTAAGATGGTTGTGCGGGTTGCGCCTGTTCCGTCGCCCCGCAGGTGCCCTCTGGAGGTCACTCACGACGCGTTCGCCGTGAGTGCGGGCGGCACTCGTTTTTGTATCCAACACAGGTACCAGGAGAAAGGCACATGGATTACGTCTCAGAGCTTAAGAAACTCCAACGCAAACATGATTTTTTTGTCGGCTTTGACAGCGACGGCTGCGTCTTTGATACCATGGAGATCAAGCAGAAAGAGTGTTTTTGCCCGGCTTTCATCAAGCATTTCGGCATGCAGGCCGCCAGCAAATACGCACGAGAGCTGTGGCTGTTTATCAATCTTTACTCCAAGACTCGTGGTTGCAATCGCTATCTGGCCGTGCAGCGCGCGATGCAAATGATCGGCGAGTGGTCGGTTTTCGCCGCGCGTGACATCCACAAGACGAACATTCCGTCGTTGGATGCGTGGATCAAAGAAGAGAACAAGCTGGGCATACCGGCATTGAAGGCCAAGGTCGCCGCCAGTGGCGACGAGGCGCTGACAAAGATTCTTGCCTGGTCGCTGGAGGTTGATGAGCGGATCAAGGACATGGTTTATGGCGTGCCGCCCTTCCCTGGCGTTCGCGAGAGTCTCGCGCAACTTCATGGCAGGGCCGATATGATCGTGGTCAGCCAAACGCCGGTCGAAGCGCTGACGCGTGAGTGGGAAGAACACCGCATTGATCGTTTCGTCAGTTTCATTGCGGGCCAGGAGGCCGGCACCAAGACCGAGCATCTGACCTTCGCGGCCAAGGGTAAATATCCGGCGGAAAAAATCCTCATGATCGGCGATGCGCCTGGCGACTTCAAGGCCGCCAAGGCCAACTCGGCGCTCTTTTTCCCAATCATTCCCGGCGAAGAGGAAAAGTCCTGGGAACGTTTCCATCAGGAAGGCATCGGCAAGTTCTTCGCCGGGACTTTTGCCGGCGCCTACCAACAAGGACTGCTGGCTGAATTCGACCGCGCATTGCCCGAGCATCCCAGCTGGTCTTAAGCGCTGTCATTCCGCCGTTTCGTCATTGACTCACTCTCAACCACAGCAATACAAAGCAAGGACACCGCAATGAGCAAAGCAGACATCGGTTTGATCGGCCTGGCCGTCATGGGCGAAAACCTCATTCTCAACATGGAAAGCAAGGGCTTCACAGTCGCCTGCTTCAACCGCACAGTGAGCAGAGTTGACGACTTTCTCAACGGTCGTGCCAAGGGCAAGAAGATCATCGGCGCCCGCAGCATTGATGAGCTGGTTGCCAATCTCAAGCGCCCGCGCAAAGTCATGTTGATGGTCAAAGCCGGCCAGCCGGTTGACGACTTCATTGAGCAGCTTATTCCCAAACTCGAACCCGGCGACATCATCATTGACGGCGGCAATAGCCATTTCCCGGACACCACCCGCCGCACCCAGTACTTGGAAAGCAAGGGTCTGCTCTTCATCGGCACCGGCGTGTCCGGCGGCGAAGAAGGCGCGCTGATTGGCCCGAGCATGATGCCCGGCGGCTCAGCCGCTGCCTGGCCGCATGTCAAGGACATCTTCCAGACCATCTGCGCCCACACGGATAATGGCGAGCCCTGCTGTGACTGGGTTGGCGAAAATGGCGCCGGCCACTTCGTCAAGATGGTCCACAACGGTATCGAGTACGGCGACATGCAGATGATTTGCGAGAGCTATCACATGATGAAGTCCATCGGCATGAGCAACGAGGAGATGCACCAGGTCTTCAGCGACTGGAACGATGGCGAACTCAACTCCTACCTCATTGAAATCACACGCGACATTCTCGGCTACAAGAACGAGGAGGGCCAAGCCGTTGTTGATCTCATTCTCGACACCGCCGGCCAGAAGGGCACCGGCAAATGGACGGCCATTGCCGCGCTTGACGTCGGCATGCCCCTGACGCTGATCGGTGAAGCCGTCTTCGCTCGTTGCCTCTCCGCCATCAAGGAAGAGCGCGTCCAAGCCAGCGGCATTCTCAAGGGCGTGGTCAAGCCTTTCAACGGCTGCCGCAAGCAGCTCATCAGCGATCTGCGCAAGGCCCTCTATGCCGCCAAGATCGTCTCCTACGCGCAGGGCTACCAGCTCATGATGGCCGCCGCCACGGAATACGGCTGGAAGCTCAACTACGGCGGCATCGCCCTGATGTGGCGCGGCGGCTGCATCATCCGCTCAGTCTTTCTCGGTCGTATCAAAGAAGCTTTTGACCGCGATCCCGGTCTCAAAAACCTCCTCCTTGATCCGTTCTTCAAGGACATCATGGATTCCTCGCAGGAGTCCTGGCGCCGCGTCGTCATCACCGCCATTGAAACCGGCGTGCCCATGCCTTGCATCAGTTCGGCGCTGAGTTATTTCGATGGCTATCGCTGCTCCCGCCTGCCCGCCAATCTCCTCCAGGCCCAACGCGACTACTTTGGCGCCCATACCTACGAGCGCGTTGACAAGCCTCGCGGCGAATTCTTCCATACCAACTGGACCGGCACCGGCGGCAGCACCACCGCCAACACCTACGTGGTCTGAGGCAGCCCGAGTTACCCGGGGCGACGTGCACAGACGTCCCGGGTGTCGGTCAAAAAGCGCCCCCCCGAGATTCGGAAGAGTCTCAGCCGGTCGGCGAGGTGAAAATGCGGCATTTCTCACGGCCCCGGGCTTTCCCTGGGGCCGTAGGCATCGCAAGCCAAGCAATATTCGGTTTCGGGAAAAAGTTCTGCTGCTTGCTTGTCGAACTGACCGTGGGGCGTTATCTTAACGGGCTACTCCGCAAGGAGGGGCTTTTTCCCTAACCACAACATACCCATACAGCGCCCTGGCATGGCGTCGTATGGCCAGAGAAACAAGGAATGCAAGCATGAAAAGAACATTTCAGCCACACAGTCTGCCTCGCAAGCGCAAGTTGGGTTTCCGCGCTCGCATGGCCACTAAGAGTGGCCGTCGGATACTGGCCAATCGTCGCCGCAAAGGGCGTGTCCGCCTGGCGTTGTGAGGTCAACTGATGGACGCATTGCCCAGCACGAGGGCGAGCAAGCGCAACCCGGCCTTTGGTCCAGATGCCCGGTTGCGTCAGCAAAAGCAGTTTGCGACCATGCGTGCCGTGGGCCGGCGTTACGCCGGTGTTACCTGCGTCCTGATTGTCTTGAAAACGCCGCCTGACGGAATGCGCAGGGCGGCGTTTTTGGTTTCCCGGCGTTACAGTCCCCGCGCCGTTGTGCGCAACCGGGCGCGGCGGCTGTTTCGAGAAGTTTATCGGCAGATCTACGAGCAACTGCCACCCTCGTGGCTGTTGTTCATTCCCCGGCAGCGCCTGCGGAACGCAGGCCTGGCGGAGGTTCTTCGGGATGTCAACGAGCAAGCGCATAAGGCCGGCCTGTTCATAGTCGCGCCGGCGCCATCGGATCATGACTCTGAGCCCAGTACAACATTGGATGCGTGACGCGTTGATTGCGCTGATTGCTTTCTACCGGCGCTTTCTGAGCTGCCTGAAGCCGGCCTGCTGCCGCTTTCAGCCTAGCTGTTCAGAGTATGGCATGGAGGCTATCCGCCGTCACGGCGCCTGCCGCGGTACTGCGCTTTTGCTCTGGCGCCTCGTCCGCTGCCATCCCTTTTATCATGGGCCGGTCTATGACCCGGTGCCCGCAATTTCAAGCATTAGCACTAGACACAATGAGATGAAGCGCTAGACGCGAAAAAACGCCGCGAAGGGAACACCCGGTCCGCGGCAGATGAACGGTAAGCATGAAATACGACAAAGTAACCTTTTTAGGTGTAGCCGGTTGCGTACTGGCTTTCATCCTGCTGATGTATTTTGCTCCGCGACCGCAAGTGCCGCCACCCGCCAGTGCGAGCGAGCAACAGACCACTGTCCTGCCTGACAGAGTCACGCCCAGCGACGGCAACGCTGTTGTCCCCAGCGAGGGCAGCGCCAACGCACCCGCCGTCACTACCGCCCCCGAAACGCCCGCGCCCGTCGTCACCTCTTCAGTGATCGGTGCGCCGGGCACGGCCCGGCTTTGGCCCGAGAGCGACGGCCTGCCGCTGTCCTTATCCCGTCCGGGCGAAAGCATGGCCAGCATTGACAGCATGGGCAGCGGCATGACCCGCGTCGTCCTTGAACAGTATTTTCAGGACAAACCGCAGCGCGGTGACACCACGCCCGCCCCTGTGATTCTCGGCAACCACGACGCACCCTTCCTGGCCTTGGATGTCGGCGGCGCCGGCCTGGCCTTCAACGGCGCCCAGGCAGAGAATGGTGACGGCAGCGTGCAGCTCAGCCGGACCAGCCTTGATGGTCGCTTTGCCCTTACTGAAACCTGGGCGGTTGATCCTGACAACAGCTACCAGTACCGCTATACCCTGCGTGTCCGCAATCTTACTGACAGCGCTCTTGTGCTTGACGGGCTGATGCTCGAAGGTGGCGCGCTGCCGCCCTCCGTCTCGCCAAACCGCAAGGCCGGTCGCGGCGAATCGTCCGGCGGCGCCTCTGCCAGCGTCCAGGGCGAAAAACACGCGCGCATATACAACATGCGGGACCTGCTGAAAATGAGTGTCGCCGAGCGGCAGCAACTGTTGCAGACGCCGGTCAACTGGGGGGCCGTACATTCCAAATATTTCCTCTTCCACATTTGGCAGAGCGGCGGACTCTTTGCCGGAGTTGACGTCGCCACGGCGCCGTCTGTGCCCCGGGAGGGCGTCGCCCCCGAGCAGCACGGTCGCTATCGCCTGCGCCTGCGCCTGCCTGCTGTGGAGCTGGCAGCTGCCGGCGAACAGGAATGGGCACTCAACGCCTACGCCGGCCCCAAGAACTTCGAGCGTCTGCACGCCTTGGGCAACGGTGTGGAGGCCATCATGGAAATGGACCGCTTCTTCTTCTTCCGTCCGGACTGGATGGGCTTTCTCAGCCGCATGCTGCTGAAAGGCATGGTGTGGATCAGCGGGCTCTTCCCCCCCAGTATCGGTTATGGCATGGGCATCATTTGCCTGACCCTGCTGGTCAAACTGCTCTTCTGGCCCCTTACCCATAAGAGCACCGTGTCCATGCGCAAGATGCAGGCGTTGCAGCCGCAACTCAAAGAGTTGCGCGAGAAGTACAAGGATGACCCCCAGAAGATGTATCGCAAGCAGCAGGACCTGTTCAAGGAGAACAAAGTCAGTCAGCTTGGCGGCTGTCTGCCGATGTTGCTGCAGATTCCCGTCTTCTTTGCTCTCTTCAACACTTTCCGCAATGCTGTTGAGCTGCGGCATGCCGGCTTCCTCTGGGCGGCCGATCTGTCCCTGCCTGACACCTTGGCCTTCTCCCCGGAGTTTCTGCCCATCCGTCCCCTCGCCCTTCTTATGGGGGCGACTATGTACTGGCAACAGAAGATGACGCCGTCAGCCGATCCCGACCAGGCCAAGATGATGAGCATGATGTCACTCTTCTTTATTGTGCTGTTCTATGGCATGCCGTCGGCGCTCACCCTCTACATGACCGTCAATTACCTGCTCAGCATCGCCCAGACCGTCGTCATCCGTAAAATGGACAAGTCCAATCCCGCGCCCGGCGTGGCCCAATAACCTGATTTATCCTGCTATTCAGCCAATCCATCTGCCCTTTTATCAAGGAGAAGCAGTTATCATGTTGGAAAAGACACAACAAGAGAAAGCGCAACAGGTCCTGAACGAGCTCCTGCGGCTGCTGGGGACAAGCGCGCAGGTCCAATGTTTGGAAGAGGATGACGACTTCCGGCTGTCCGTGCAGTCTGAAGAGGCCGGTCGTCTCATCGGCCGCAAAGGGCAGACTCTTGAAAGCCTTGAGCTCATCCTCAACCGCATCCTCCGTTGCCAGTACAACAACGACGAGGGTCTGCCGTGGGTGCCCGTGGAGGTTGATGGCTATAGTGTCACCCGCCGCGGCGGTGGCAGTCGCGGCGGCAACGAGGGCGGCGGCAGGCGACCTGATGCCGCCCGCATGGAAGGCATCGCCCGCGACGCCGCCAAGGAAGTCAAGACTTGGCGCAGTCCACGGCAGGTAGGGCCCTTCAACCCCGCAGAACGTCGCCTGATCCACCTGGCTCTGCGCGACGATCCAGAAGTGGAAACCGTCAGCGATGAGCAGGCCGACGCCAACGGCTGCAAACGCATTACCATCCGTCTCAAAACGAACGAGTGACGAGCGCTTACCGCTGCGGATGCGGCAGGTTGCGTTTTTCCGCAGACCATTGTATATCATAGGCAGCGCGCAGAGAAGAGGCCCACAGGCCGCACTGGCAAAGGAGCCAAGTTATGATCAATCCGCATATCAAGGCTTTTATGGAAGCCCAGGGCTTTGAAGCCCTGACCTTTAATGACGTCTCCATGGAAACGCGCTATGCCGACTTCTTGCCTGCAGAAGCGAGCATCGTCAGCCAGTTTTCCCGCAATATCACTCTGAATGCGCCTTTCGTCAGCGCCGCCATGGATACTGTCACCGAGAGCGGAATGGCCATTGAGATGGCCAAGCTGGGCGGCATCGGCGTCATCCACAAGAACCTGCAGCCGGCAGCGCAGGCCGAGCAGGCGGCCAAGGTCAAACAGTACCTCCATGGCCTCATCCAGAAACCCGTCGTCTTCCATCAGAACATCAAGGTCGCCGACCTTTTGCGCATCAAGGAGGAACAGCACTACACTTTCAGCGGCTTTCCCATCGTTGATGATAAAGATCGCCTGGTGGGCATCCTGACCTCCCGCGACGTCAAGTATCTCATTGACCATAACATCAGCGTCGCGGACGCCATGACCCGCAACCTCGTTGTCGGCACCGCCAACACCGACATGACCGAAGCCTTTGAAATCATGCGCAAGAACAAGGTAGGCAAACTTCCCATCGTTGATCGCGAAGGCCGCCTCTGCGGTCTCTACAGCTTCCACGACGTGCGCACCCTGCTTAAGAACATCGAGCCCAACTATAATCGCGACGCCCGCCACCGCCTGCGAGTGGCCGCCGCTGTCGGGCCCCATGATGACGAACGCATCGCCGCGCTGGTCGCCGCCGAAGTGGACGCGCTGGTGCTGGATACCGCCCATGGCCATTCCAAGGGCGTCATTGAGACCCTCAAGAAGCTCAAGAAGGACTACCCGCAGGTTGACGTCGTCGCCGGTAATGTCTGCACCGCCGAGGGCGCTGCCGCGCTCTGCGAAGCCGGCGCCGACGCGGTGAAGGTCGGCATCGGCCCGGGGTCTATTTGCACGACTCGCGTAGTTGCCGGCGTCGGCATCCCCCAGCTCACCGCAGTCTACCAAGCCAGCACGGCCATTCAGGGCCGCATTCCCATCATTGCCGACGGCGGCATTGCCCACTCCGGCGACGTGGCCAAGGCCATTGCCGTCGGCGCCAGCTGCGTCATGATGGGTTCCGCCTTGGCCGGAACCGAGGAATGTCCCGGCGAACGCATCCTCCACCAAGGCCGCACCTACGTCATCTATCGCGGCATGGGCAGCTTGGACGCCATGCGCAAGGGCAAGGGCAGCCGTGAGCGCTACGGTGTCAGCGCCGAATGCGCCACCGAAAAACTCGTCCCGCAGGGCATCGAAGGTATGATCCCCTACCGCGGCTCCGTGGCCGATGTGCTCAACCAGTACATCGGCGGTCTGCGCTTTTCCTTGGGCTACTGCGGCGCCCGCACTATCCCGGAATTGCAGGACAAGGCCCGCTTCGTCCGCGTCAGTTCGGCCGGTCTGCATGAAGCCCATCCACACGACGTCATCGTCCAGAAAGACGCCCCGAATTACCGCGCGACCTGAAGCGCCGCTGAATCGCTCTAACTACAGACACTGCCACTCCCTGTTATGGGGAGAAAGGACCGGCCATGCTACTGGTCACCTTGATGTTGTCCACCATCCTGGTGCTGCTCGTCATCGCCATCTCGTTGCTGCTGCTGTGGGCCGCTGCCTTTGTCATCCGGCATTTTCCTCTGTGGCTTGAAGCCAACGCCGCCGGCCTGGGCGTAAGCTTCATTGACCTGCTCACCATCCGCCTGCGCAAGTTGCAGCCGGATGAACTGGTTGATTGCCTGAAAGTCATGCGCAAGGCCGGCGTCGAAGTGGCATTGGCCGATTTGCAGAGCCACCAACTCGCCGGCGGGAACCTCGCTAGTCTTAAAAACGCGGTTGTGGCCGCCAATAAGGCCGGCATTAAGCTCGGTTACCGCGACATTGCCGCCATTGATCTGGCTGGCCGTGATATCCTTGACGCCGTTGACAGCCATGTCAACCCTAAAGTCCTGCGTTGTCCCGTCCCAGGCCAGCCGCTGGTGAATGGCCGCGAACCCGGCGTCGCCGGCATCGCCAAGGACGGCATCCGCCTGGAAGTCAAAGCCCGGGTGACGCTGCGCACTCGCCTCGACCGCCTTGTCGGTGGCGCGGGCGAAGCCACCATCCTCGCCCGCGTTGCCGAAGGCATCGTCGCCGCCATCGGTCATGCCGACTCGCATCGCCGGATTCTCGAAAACCCCGAACTCATTGTCCAGGAAATACTCAAGGGCGGTCTCGACAGCGGCACCTGTTTCGAAATACTATCTGTTGACATTGCCGACATTGACGTTATGGACAACGTGGCCGCGCGACTGCGCAGCCAGCAGGCTGAAGCTGACAAACGCATCGCCCAGGCCAAAGCCGAGGAACGCCGCGCCAATGCGGTCGCCATCAATCAGGAAATGCTCAGCCAGACCATGGGCATGCGCGCCAAGGTCGTCGCCGCACGGGCGAATCTGCCTCAGGCTGTTGCTGCCGCCTGTGACGGCAGCAACCTGGGTTCGCCGCGCCCCATTGCGCCGTTGCTGCCGGCAAATATGCGTTTCGGACAATGCGGTGGTCGGTCGTGTATCGAATGAAATAGCTATTTATTGGCCCGATTGAAGATGAAAACAAGAAAAAGCCTGCAAAAGCTTCTTGATTTGCGCCTGAAGCGCGCCTATGGTAACGCTCTGCTATGGGGTACGCGCCTAGCAGAAGCAGGCACGAGCGCATTCTCGCTGCTGTCGGTGTACCAAGGCGACTTGGAGTTTGTTGTTGCCGAGCAGCCGCGTTAATGCAGCTGCCTTGGATTGATAATTGTAAAAGGACAGGAGGTCATCATGTCGTTTGCCGCTCTCAACCGGATTATGATGCGACTGCTTGCTACGATCTGCCTGGCGGCAGCGCCGCTGGCCATGGCTCAACGCAGTCGGGTTGATGTCAAGATCACCAGCCTCAAATTCGAGAGCGAACGCACCCCATCCTTCAAAGACTCCAACCGCGGCAATCAGGGCGCGCGGGACATGTGGTGCCGTATTGATCTGGCTTTCGATACCAAGGGCGCACGGAACGGTTGGCTTGACGAGGTGGAGGTGTTCTGGATGGTACTGGCTGAGTCCGACGTGTCCTCAAAGCCCTTGGTCATGACCCAATCCGTGTTTTACACCGATGTCCAGGATGGCAAACACGCTGCTTGCGTGTACCTCAAACCAAAATTCTTTAGGCGTTACATCGGCAGCTCTCGGATTGACTCACGCAAGCTCAGCGTCTATGCTGAGATTCGTATTGATGGTCAGCGTGTCGCTCGCGAAGAAGTCAAGTCCAATCGCGTACCCGACGGCTGGTACAACAAGGCCGAGGCCGCCGGCCGCATCCTGCAGTCCGAACTGCTCCCCAAAAGCAGGACGCCTTTCGCAACTCTCGACTATGACTACTACGAGCATGAAAAGGTGAGCTTCTAATGTCGCTTCGCACCCATCCTTTCCACCATCTGACAGCGGAACAGTAATCCATGGCACATGATCGGATTCTGGCAATAGATATCGGCGCAACCAGCATCAAGCTGTGTGAATTTGAGTATGCCTCCGGCGGCGAGGTGCACTTGGCGCTTTTCGCACATCGCGAATACGAGGAGGAACTATCCGAAGGCACCCGTTTGGGCGTCGTCGCCGGTCTCCTGCGGCAGATGCTCGCGGAGGGCGGCTTCTCCGCCCGCAAAGCCATGATCTGCATGTCCGGCCAATCCGCGCTGACCCGCTTCAGTCGCCTGCCGGCCATGAATTACGACCGTAAGCAGATCAAGCAACTCGCCGAATACGAAGCCATCCAGAATATCCCCTTCGCCGTCAGCGAAGTCATCTGGGACTACCAGCTGATCGCCGGCGAAAACACTGATAACATTGACGTGATGTCGGTGGTAATCAAGAGCGAGATCGTCGAGCAGATGACGGCAGCCGTACAGGTGGTCGGCTGTACACCGATCCTGGTTGACGTGGCGCCCGCCGCCTGCTATAACGCCGTCCGCGCCAATGGGATTGGCGATGAGGAATGCGTCATTGTCCTCAATATCGGCGGGCGCAGTTCCAATCTGATTTTTGCTGAAGGCGATCACTTTTTCGCTCGTACCATCCCCATCGCCGGCCACGCCATCACGCAACAGATCTCCAAGGAATTCGGCATTGGCTTGCCCGAAGCCGAAGAGCTCAAGCGCCGGCATGGCTTCGTCGCGCTTGGCGGCGCCTATGCCGAGCCCGAATCCGAAACCGCCGCCAATGTCTCAAAGATCATCCGCAACGTCATGGCGCGACTACACGGCGAAATAGCCCGTTCCATCAACGTCTATCGCGCCCAGCAGAAGGGCTCCCGTCCGGTTAAGATGTACCTGACCGGCGGCAGCTCTATTCTCTCCTATTGCGATGTCTTTTTCTCCGAAAAGCTGGGCATCCCGGTGGAATATCTCAACCCGTTCCAAGTGGTCACGCTCCTGCCCAGCGTTGACCGCAACCGTCTGCAGGAAGTCGCCCATATGTTCAGCGAGGCTATCGGTCTCGGCCTGCGCTATGTCAGCGCCTGTCCCATCGAACTCAGCCTCATTCCAGAAAGTATCCGCCGCCAGCAGAATTTCGACAAGAAGAAACCCTACTTCGTCTTCAGTATGATCGCCTCCTTGATGATTCTCGGCGTCATCACCTATGGGGTCAATGTACGCTCAACGCTCTTCGAGCAGGCAAAACGTGACTTGGAAAAATTGCAGATCGATAGCAAACCCACCTTGGTAAAAATCGAGGAGGCACGCAGCAAGGCCCAGCAAAAGGAAGGCCAGTACCAAGCCGTCAGCGACCTCCTGTTGCAGCAGGCGAAGTGGCCCGTCATTCTCAACGAAATCTACCGCATTAAACCCAATAACCTCTGGTTGTCATCCATCAAACCCATCTATGGCGAAGTCAAAGCCTTCGTTCCCGACAGAGCCGCCGGCGCGGCTGACGCCGCCGGAGGGGACATATTCGGCCCCGCAGCCACGGATGGCGGGATGTTCGGCCCCATGATGGACGGCCCTATGATGGGGGGTATGGGCGGTGAGGTTGCTGCCATCGGCAAAATGACCAATGTTGGTGGCTTGGAAATTGTCGGCTTCTCGGTTATGCCTGACAAAGGTCCCGTCAGCTTCAGTATTGGCGATGAAATCCCCTTGCCTTTCACCGTTGACAAGGATGAGGCGCCTGAGGCCGCCCCCGTTGAAGGCGGCGAAGCGACCACTCCCTTGAGCAACAATGATAAAATCGCCCGCGCCATGAGACAGGCCGGCAGCACGCCCGAGTTGGCCTTTGAAGCCGCCCTACGGCAATCACAGCTCTTTTCCGCCGATCCGCAAATGACCGTACTTAAAGTGTACCGGTCGGCGACTACCGCCAGGAATATCAGCGCCTTCGCCATCCAGGTCAAATTCACCATGCCGCTTGAATTCTATGAGATTACGGCCGGCGCCGGTCGTACCGGCGCGGGTGCCGGCATGGGTGGCGGCATGATGGACGGCGGGTTTTAGGACGATGCAAGAACTCAGTTGGAGTTAACAAAGGTCTGCTATGGATTTTTTCAAAAAAAATTGGGGCTTTTTGGCCATTGCGGCCGTGAGCTTCGTCATGGCCATTGCTATCATCGTCTATTGGTTCAAGGCTAACAAGACTCTTGCCGAACACCGAGCCGAAACCGCCAAGCAACTGGAGTTTTTTGATCGCGTCAAAGCCAGTAACATCAAACTCAGCGAGGACAATATCGCGGTCACTGAGAGCAATTTGCGCGTTGCCACCGAGCACTTCAATAGCTTGCAAGCCAGCTTGGCGCAACACTCCCACATTGAACCGGAAGTGCCGCCGACACCGCTGGAGGCTGTGCGCGTCCTCAAAAGCGAAATCGCCGCCCTGCGGAAGGCCCTGACCGACGCCAATGTGTTGTTCGCACCGACCTGCGCTTACTTCACTTTCGATAATATTGCCATGCGGGAGAATTTGCCTCATAAGGACGATCTCTTCCAGATCTTCCGCCAGCTGGCCATTATCAAGGAGGTCTGCCGCATTCTGCCCTTGTCCGGCATCAGCTCGCTGGACAGCTTGGTCCGCCCTCTGGATCTGGTTGTGCAAGAGGAAGACATCTACACCTACACGCCTTTGGAAATCGTAGCCACCGGCTCCGCAGAATCAATCCAGAAGCTACTCAATCTGATCAATAATGAGGCTAAATATCTTTTCTTCATTCGTACGATTGATATTACTGCGGCAGACCAGTTCACCGACCTCGGCGCAGGCCTTGCCATCACCCAAGAATTGGCGCTGAGCGGCGGTATGGACGCAGCTAGGGGCGGCATGGGTATGGGCGCTAGAGGCGGCATGGGCATGGGCGCCAGAGCCGGCATGGGCATGGGTGGCAGAGCCGGCATGGGCATGGATGGCATGGATGCCGGCATGGGCATGGATGGCATGGATGGTATGGCGCCGGGACGTCGCCGCCCCGGCATAGGCATACAGCCCGGCATGGACGGGCAAGGCACCTTGGCTAACGCTGCCATGCTCCCGCCGCCGAAGCGACAAGACTACTTGGTCTTTGCGCCCAAACAGGTCACCCTGAACGTGCGCCTCGACCTCATCGAATTCAATGCCCTGACTACTACTGAGGGAAACTGACCTGTGGATATCTTCATCAAACATTATGAAAAGGTCGTCCTTGAATTCTTCCTGCTCCTACTGCTTCTGAGCGGAGTCCTCGTCCTCGGCGCTTTTGATCGCAGCAAGAAGGAACTTGAACAGAAAAAGCAAGAAGCCGTCAGCAAGGCCAAAGGCGGTTCAATCCTGCCCACATTGGACCCCGCGCGTTTTACCGCCGAGGAGAATCTGCGCGACACGCGCAAAACCCTCGCCATCGTCAATACCGCCAAGGATGACCCCAAGGGCAGCCTCATCGTCCCCAATCGTTATGTCAAATGTTTCAGTGAAAAGTGCAACTATCTGCTGGCTCTCTCCTCTGACACCTGTCCTTTCTGTGACACCAAGCAACTTGAGCTCGGCAAGGACTCAGAAGAAGGCGATGATACCGATGGCGACGGCATTCCGGACCTCGTGGAGCAAAAATACCCCGCCTTCCTCCATTACCTGAATCCACAGGATGCTCGCCAGGATTATGATAACGACGGCTTCCTCAACATCGAGGAATACCGCGCCCAAACCGCCATGGATGATCCGGACGTCTTCCCCCCCCTGGGCAATCTTGTCCGCTGCATCAAAACCTTTCGTCGGCCACTGCCACTACAGCTGCGCAATGTTGATACCTACAACAGCACAGACAAGGCCAAATGGGAGATAGCCCTCAATTACTTTGACGTCAGAACCCAGCGTCAGCGTAGTCGTACTCTGCTTATTGGTGAAAGCTTCATGGACTTCAAACTGCTTGACGCCGGTTTTGACGGTGAGGGTGACACCGCCGCCGCCTTTGCCATCATTTCGCCGGTCAACGATCCGAATACCCGCTACCGCTTGGCGCAGAATCTCACTGTCACCAGCAACGACGTCACCGTGCAGTTCGTTTACCTCTACAACCGTATGCGCGAATACCAGCGCCTGGTCCTTACTCGCTTTGTTACGGTTAAGAATGTCGGCGAGGAATTCCACCTGCAAAAGCAGAAAAGCACTGGGCTTCACACCGAGTACTATCGCATCCTTGCCGCCGATGAGACGAAAAACACCATCACCATCGGCAGACTGGAAGCGCCCAAGGGTGAGGTCAATCTTGAAATCCAAGTACCACCCTATAACCTTAATGACGACGTGGGACTGCCTAATACCGCGCCCATGGGCGGCGGCGACATGGGCATGCCGCCCGGCGGCGATGGCATGATGCCGGGCAACATGAGACGTCAATTTTAATTTTTCTTCAGCAAACACGAAAATAATATTGTAAAATTATTGTAAAATAGTAGAGAGCCCGGGGAAATGTGGCATATTGTAGCCTTGCTCATTTTCCCTTTCTCAACGAGGAGTTGCCATTCATGATGCAACAACAACAAAGTGTGGTCATAATGAAAAACAACGTCATCAACCGCTGCCTCGCTTACATTGTCCTTGCATGTCTGCTGGGAGGTTTTTCTTCCCTTGCGCAGCCTGCCCCCGAAGCCACGACACCCCCGCCTGCTCCAGCCAAGCCCATCGTGGCTGAAGTGCCGGTGGAGGAGGTTGGCAATGAACTCGACATGCGTGAAAGCATACGCCGGCAGGAATGCTTCGAGGCCGGCAAAGAGCTCATTGTCCAGGCACGTAACGCTTATTCAGATCGGGATTTCCATGAGGCCGAGGCGAAGTTCAGACAGGCGACCGAAAAACTCAATGAGGCCAGCGAATACATGAAACGCGCCGGCGAAAGCAGCCCGGTCGTCCAGGAACGCCTGAACTACATTCGCCGCATGCAGTATGAAATGTACGTTGACTGGGCAGAGCACCTGATGGAGGAATCCCGCCGTGCCGTCCAAGCTGGGCAGGTGGAAGACGCCTTGGAGAAACTAGCCCGGGCCCTCGAATATGCCCCAAGCGAAAGAGATCGCATCAACAAGCTTCGCCGTGATTATCAGCTCGCCAGTAAGGATATTGAGTTCAAAGAGGCCACCAAGCCGGAAAATGTCGTCAAGGACATTGCTGACGTCAACTACAAGATCAAGGAGCTGCTCCAGACCGGCAAGGTGCAATTGGCCTACGGGCGTTACAGCGATGCTCGCGATACTTTTGAGACGGTACTCCTCGATGATCCCTATAATCTGGAAGCCATGCGTTATCTCGCGCGTATTTCCGCCGAATTGGAAAAAGCCGCAACCGCCAAGTTGGGCAGCATTCTCGCCGAACGCCTCGCAGAAGTGCGCTGGAAATGGGCCGAACCCGTCACCCCATTGTTGACCCGCTCCAGCAGCGCTTTGGGCTCCAAGGCCCTCAAAAAGACTGACGAAACGCTGGGCTTGCGCAATAAACTGGAAACCATGGTCATCCCTCAGGTCAAATTTCAAGACACGCCCCTTTCGGACGTTTTTGCCAAGCTTAGACGTCAGAGCCAGGAACTTGACCCCGATGGCGAAGGCATCAATTTCGTCGTGCAACTCGAACCTATCCGCGGCGCCGCGGCAGCCCCACCGCCGGCCGGCATGGGACCGGACTTGGGCGGTTTGGGCGGCATGGGCGGCGACATGGGCATGGGCATGGGCATGGGCGGCATGGGCGGCGACATGGGCATGGGCATGGGCATGGGCATGGGCTTTGGTGACATGGGCGGCGCAGCTGCCGCACCAGCTGGTTCCGAAAGCTTCGCTGACAAGACCATCACTATGGAAATGTCAAATGTCACCATGAACGAGGTGCTCAATACCATCTGTCTCATTACGGGCGTCAAACAAAAAATCGAACGCAAAGCTGTGGTCATCAACCACCCGGCCAACCCCATGGATGAAATGGAAACGCGCTTCTATAACGTCGAAGCCGGCGTTTTCGATGTCGGTCGCACACGGAGAAAACTTTCCAGGCTGAAGCTTGATAGCAGTGACGATGACGACGATGACGATGATGACGATGATGACGATGATGACGATGACACCGGTACCGGTGGCGATGGCAAGTACTTCGTAGATGTGGCCAATATCTTCATGGGTATGGGTGTCACCTATCCTCCAGGCGCCCGCATTATGCACTATCCCCGTGCCGGCAAACTCATTGTCCATAATACGCCGGAAAATCAGCTGCGGGTGGAAAAAATTCTCCAGGAACTCAACATCACACCGACGCAGGTGAGCATTGAAGCCAAATTCGTCGAAGTCAAGCAGACCGATTTGAGTTCGCTTGGCTTTGAATGGTCTATGGTCGCGGGCGGCGTCAGCTTCAACCGCGCCCCCGAAGTAGGCGGTCAGAATTATCTCAGCGATGAGTACAGCGGTCACAACACCGGTATTGGCAAGAAAAGCGACAGTTTCCAGCTGGGTATCGGCAAAGAACCCACCATTACCAGCGGTCTGCGCTTCGCTGAGTCAATGTTCGGCGGCAGCTCTGACACTCTCTTCAACGTCTATACCATCTTGGGCAATTACGCCTTCAATACTATCGTCCACGCCATTGAACAGGAAAACCACTCAGACGTCCTCTCAGCCCCCAAAATAACCACCATCAGCGGCACCACCGCCCAAATCAAGGTTGTGACCGTACACTACTTCCCTGAAAGCTGGACGCCACCCGAACTCGGCGCCCCCGAAGGCGACAGCGGAGCCCGTGACTACACGCCGTCCATGCCGGAATTCGGTGACGGCACCGACATTGGCGTCATCCTTGACGTCACACCGACCGTATCCGCAGACGGCTACTCCATTGACATCGAATTGATGCCCCAGGTCATTGACTTCCTGGAATACGAGACCTCGTTCAATACCTACATGATCGTTTCCGGCCAACCCCTCGAAGTCAAGTACAACATGCCCATCCTCTCCAAACGCGAGGCCTACACCAAGTTGGTCGTCTGGGACGGTGAAACGGTCGTTCTCGGCGGCATGATCCAGGAACGCCTTGAAAAATATAACGACCGTGTGCCGTTCCTTGGACGCTTGCCGTTGCTCGGTCACCTCTTCACCAGCAAGGGTGAAAAGAGCGTCAAGACAAACCTGCTCATCTTCGTCAACGCCCGCTTGGTCAATCCCGAAGGTCTGCCCATTCGCGCCAATGATTTGCGCGGTCTGCCGGACTTCAGGCACTAAGAAGAACAAGCTCGGATTGCCTGAACAGGCTTGCTCCGGCACATGATTGCGGAGGCTGTTGCAAGGCTGAGGATAAAACGTAAATCGGCAATCAGCAGCACACAAAAGAGGGCCGCTCACAAATGAGCGGCCCTCTTTACTTGGCAGATGACGCTATGCGGTCCAGCGACCACCCTTGGGGCGGGCAACAGGACGTAAGCGGTCAGCCGCTCTGATATTGTGAACCAAGAATGCCGGCAAATGGACGACTTGGCGCCGTAGGCGCTTAACCATGCTTAACCCCAGCCTTCAGGCTGGGGTGGCGAGCTCCCCATGAGGCA
>JAAZKQ010000506.1 GCA_012799755.1 Lentisphaerota bacterium
CTGGGCCGCTTGACTTCCCATGTGTAGCCGTTGCGGAGCCAGTTGTCAGGCTCTTCCATCTGGGCGCCATTGACGATTTTTTGCTTGAAGATGCCATATTCATAGCGGAGGCCATAGCCTCGGCATGGCAGCTTCATGGTGGCCATGGAATCCATGAAGCAGGCGGCCAGGCGCCCGAGTCCGCCGTTGCCGAGACCGGCGTCGGTTTCAATGTCACGGATTTTTTCCCAGCTGAGATCCTTGTCATTGAGGACCTCATGGGCTTCTTTTTCGAGCTGGAGGTTTTGGATGTAGGTGCTGAGGAGTCTGCCGATGAGGAATTCCAGTGACAGGTAGTAGACCCGTTTGACATTGGCGTGACGGTAGGCGTCCTGAGTATCAATCCAGCGTTCGACGAGGCGGTCTCGGATGGCGAGTGAAAATGCGAGGTACCTATCCAAATCGGTGAGATAGTCAGTGCTGGTGGCGAGGGTGTACCTTAAGTGCCGCTCGAAGTCATTGCGGAGGCCTTCGGCATCCATCTGGATACGGGACCGACCAGCGTTAGCTTTTTTATCGTTCATAGTTGTTTTCTCCATTTGGGTGAAACGTATAATATGCTTCATAAGTAGCGCACATACAAGGGGGAAAGTCCCTTGGAGGGGGAATCTTTGGGAATCGGTGGTGGACTCTGTGGACAGGGTGGACAAGGTGGACTCTGTGGACGGGGTGGACGGGACATGCCGTCGTCCATAGCGTCCATAATTCCGTCGCTTACAGGCGGCGCAGCAAGTGCTTGGGGCGGGGCGGCCGGCAACCGATGGCACCTGGCCTGCTGGGGCGGTATCAGATGGTGTTTGGCAGGCCGAGCCCTTGGGCGATGGTCAGGCCTTGGGCATGGCAGAGCGCGAGGGCCAAGGCGTCCGTGGAGTCCAGGGCGATTTGTTCTGTGTGGATGTTGAGGAATTGGGCGACGAGCAGCGCCACCTGTTGTTTGCTTGCGTTGCCAAAGCCGCAGATGGATTGTTTGACGCGGCGGGGCGCGTATTCAAAGACGGGTAGTTCATGTTCGGCAAGGACGGCGATGACGGCGCCGCGGGCGGAGCCGAGGACCATGGCGGTGCGGACGTTTTTGCAGTAGAAGGCGCCCTCAATGACGGCGACTTGCGGGTGGTAGAGCTCGACGAGCTCGCGGATGCCGCCGGCCAGGCGGCGCAGGCATTGGCTGATGGGGTCTTTGTTTTGGTTGCGGATGACGCCGCAATCAACGGCGCTGAGTTTGTTGCCATGGACGTCAATCAGGCCCCAGCCGGTGCAGCGCAGGGCGGTGTCAATGCCGAGGACGCGCTGTTGGGGGGCTGTCTTCGACGGGACTGGGCTGGGGGCACGCTTGGCAGGACTTACTGCAGCAGAGTCTGTTGCCGCGGGGCCCTTGGTCATGGCGAGCCACTTTTCCAGTTGTTCCTGATTGCGAATGCGCATGGATGTCTGCTTCTTGCCGGGGCGGGACGATGAAAGGCCGGGATATCTGGTGAATACTATAGCGCCACCCCCGGCTACTGCGCCCGTCTGTGTCCGTCATGACGATGGCGGTAGAGCCAGAGCAGGCAGAAGAAGGAGCAGACGGGGAAGATGCTGCTGCCGAGGATGGCGGCGCGAAGCCCGAGTTGTTCAAGGCTGATGCCGAGCTGCGTGGCCAGCTTGACCATGGCTTGGTGCTGAGGGAGCAGGTCAGCAATGAGGCTGGTGAAATAGGGCCCGATGGACGCGCCGCAGTCGCCGCCGGCGGCAAGGATGGCGAACATGGCGGTGCCGGCCAAGGGGAAGCGTGCCGCGCTGATGGACAGGGCGCCGGGCCAGAGCATGCTGACAGCCAGGCCGCTGAGGGCGCAAAGCAGCAAGGTGAGCAGGGGAAAGATCGAAAGAGAGAGGCCAATGTAGCAGATGATTGCGAGAGCACTGCCGGCGATCATGACAAGGTTGACGTTGAAACGTGCGCCATAGCAGCCATAGATGGCGCGGCCGGCGCCCATCATGCTCGCGAAGGTGCAGACGCCGGCGATATCGCCGATGACCTTGGGCAGCTCCATCACTTTTTCGAGATAGGCCGAAATCCACTGCGCGAGAATTAGTTCGGTGGCGCCGCCGACGAGGATAGCCGCGAGGGCGACATGGAAAAAGGGCACGCGGAGGATTTGGGTGAGGCCCTGTTTCTGGTCTTCGGGCACGACGGGCGCCAACGGCGCATGGTAGAAAAGGAGCGCGTCAATGGCGGGGAGGATGAGCCATAGGGCCACGATCCACTGCCAACGTTCGGCGCCGAGGACGAAAAGGAGCAGGGTGGTGATCAGGACGACGCCCACTTGTCCCCAGCAGTAGAAGGAATGCAGGAGGCTCATGGCGGCGGCCTTGGCGTCCGACGGCACAGCGTTGACAATGGGACTCAGCAGCACTTCGAGCAGGCCGCCGGCGCCGGAGAAGATGACGGTGCCGACAACGAATCCCGGGTAGGGATTCTTGGGCAGGAAAGTGGGCGCAAGAGCGAAAATGGCGAAGCCGAGGATGGCCAGGAAAGGCGTGACCATGATGAAGGGCCGATAGCCGAAACGGTCAACCGGATGACTGAGGACGAGGTCCACGGTCAGTTGTGTCACGAAGTTGATTAGCACCAACAGGCCGAGCTGCTGATAGCTGAGGCCGTACATTTCCCGTAATGGTATGAAGAGGATAGGAGTGAGATTGATTACGAGGGCTTGCACGACGAAGCCCAGATAGCAGGCATGGATGGTGAGGCGGTAGTTGTTGTTGTCAGGCGGCGGCGCATTGGCGAGGGGCGCTTCAGTCGGCTTGTCGGTGTGTGCGTCATTACAAGTCATGGCGGTTCCAGGGGTATGGCGACGGCGACGGCGTAGGGCTGGCTGCGGCGCGACGGAATCATAAATCGGCGCGGATAAAAAGCAACGGCGGCAGCCTGAAAAAAGTGCGCCCGGCGGGCTGCTGGCAGCCTTGCCGGGCGCGGGATGAAATCAGCGGGCTGTAGCTGTCTTACTTCCAGCTGTAGACGAGTTGGCCGAAGTAGGTGGTGTCAAGGCGATCAACATCATCGCTGACCCGGCTGTTGTAGTCGTTGCTGATGCCGAGGCGGATGAACCAGTTCTTGGTATTGCCGATGGGAATGCTGAGAGCGCTTTCGTGGAAGATGCGGTAGTCATGAATGCTGTCGAAAGTGGGGGTGTAGGTGATGTCGGTGGTCAAGCGCCCCCAGTCTTGCAGCTTGATGTTGTGGTGGTAACCGAAGTCCAAGCCGAGACTACTGTCGTCATCCTGGTCATCGTCGTAGGTCTTGTACTGGTAGCTGAGACCGGTACGGAGGCGGATGGTGAAGTCTTTCTTATCAGCTATGTAGTAGCCGTAACCGGCGACGCCGGTGAAGTAGAAATCAATATTGTTGATCTCGTCGTGCTCAAGCTCAGTACGGGTGTACCAGGAGTGCTTGCTGGCCTTGATGCGGTGCTCATAGTCAGCGCCGACGATAATTTCCTGCTCGTTTTCGACGCTGTTTTCACGGGCATAGCGGCCCTTGAGGTAGAGCAGCAACTTGTCGCTGGGGCCGGTGAGGGTGCCCTTGAGGTTGGCGCCGATGCCGAATTTCTCCGTGTTGCCTGTCTTGCCGGCGATATTCAAGCCGGCTTCGTAGGCCCAGGCGCGCGCAGCCGGCGGCGGCGGAATGGTGGGGTCGGCGGCGCCGACGGGCCAGATGGCAACGACGTCGCTCATGGGCAACTGGATTTGGCCGAGCTCGCTGGTGATGCTGGCCTTGCCATCGCCGGCTGGGGTGATAACGGCAGAGGTCTTCTTGCCATCGGCGGTGTTGACCATGACGGGTTGATCGCTGGTCATGGTCGCGACGTGGGCGCGGTCAATGCTGAGTTCGCCGGCAAAATCCGTGGTGATTTTTACTTTGCCGCCGTGGACCTGTAACTTGCTGCCCTTGATGACGCTGCCGTTCTTCAACACGATCTGGTCGGCCCGGGCGCCCTGCATGGCCAATGCCAGAATGACTAGTCCCGCAAAAAACTTCTTCATTACAACTCCTGTTTTTTGATCCAGTTATGTCGTGGATATTACGCATTTGTCCTGATTTGGAAACTATAAATATATAGCAAAAACGGTTATTTACAACATCATCGCGCTCTCTCAATGGCTGGGGCGTAACCGGTCAGCCATTGATAAAGTGGACATTGTGGACTTGTGGACAAGCCGCTGTTTCCTGTCTGTTCGGTGGAACCAAGCGCGCCTGTTTTCCGGCTGTGTTGCGGGCTTGCAGCCCGTAGTGTGACATGACCCCGCAAACGGCGCCAAGCAGCCGAGAAGCGGCAGAAGCGCTGAAAGCGCAAAACATACCAACCCAGGGCAAGCGCACTGAAGCTGTGTGCCGCCCTGGGTGGGGCATCCCGCCGAAATTGCACCCTGTGAGGGTGCGACATAGCAAACACGAAAGATGGGGTGTTGTCCAAAGAATGACCGCTTGCCCCACCGCCTCGTGCCGGCTGGTGCAGGGAACTGCATTCTTGCGTCGGCGGGTTACATTAAGTTTTCATTTATGCGTGGTTTGCGCTGACGACTGTAGCGCAGCTGCTGGAGAGGACTTGTGGAGCGACTCGACTATTTCATCCGCCGCTTGCTATTGATCTTTCCGACCTTCATCGGCATCACCTTCCTGTGTTTCGCGGTGATTCAATTCGTGCCGGGCGGGCCAGTGGAGCAGGCACTGATGCGTATGCGCGGTGGCGGCGTGGGTGGAGAAAGCGCGGTGACAGCCAGCGAGGCGTCAGCCGCTATTTCAGCCGAGCAGCGTGAGGCCCTGCGGCGACATTTCGGTTTTGATCAGCCCTTTCTGCGGCGTTACTGGCGCTGGCTGGTGCAGGACCGCGTGGGTATGCGCATGCCGTCATACAAATTTCCCAACAAAAGCGCCTGGGCGCTGATCAGCGAACGCTTCCCGGTATCGCTGGTATTTGGCATTACGGGCTTTCTGCTGAGTTACCTGATCTGCATACCCCTGGGCATGCTCAAGGCCCTGCGGCACGGTGGCGTGTTTGACATCGCATCAAGCGTGATCGTCTTCGTGGGCTACGCCATACCCGCTTTTGCGCTGGGTATGTTGCTGAAGATGCTTTTTTGCGGCACGGTGGAGTCCATGTGGGACATCCTGCCGGCCACGGGCTTCCATTCCGCCAACTACGCTGAATTGAGCTTTGCCGGTAAAGCCATGGATATTTTTCGGCACATGCTGTTGCCGGTGCTCTGCTACGTGGTCGGCAATTTTGCGGTGCTGACCCTCTTGATGAAGAATTCGCTGCTGGAGCAGATCAACAGCGATTATGTGCGGACGGTTTACGCCAAGGGCGCCGGCACCTGGCGGGTGCTGCTCGGCCACGTTCTGCGCAATGCGCTCATACCCATTGCAACGGGCTTCGGCAGTGTCCTCACCCTGATGTTCGCCGGCTCAGTCATCATTGAGCGCGTCTTCGAAATACCCGGCATGGGCAGTCTGAGCATGGAGGCCATTGTCGGCCGCGACTACCCGGTATTTATGGGCGTGCTGGCCTTGACCTCCATACTCGGATTGCTGGGCAATGTCCTTTCCGATTTCTGCTACGTGCTGATTGATCCGCGCATTTCCTTCAAGGGCAATGGCTGACGATTGCGTTAGACACCCATGCGACCGATGCGGATATTGCAGTTGACCCGTTTCAGACCATCAATCAGCGCTTCTTTTTTGGCTTTGTCAATGATGTCCTGCGAGTAGGCGATGCCGTTGAGGGTCACTTCGCCGTTATGGCACTCTGCTTCCAAGAAGAAGATGGGCAGTTGACACTCCGTCAGCAGACGTCGCACAACCGCTTGCCCTAGCGCGAGATTTTCGACCATTTCCTTGCCGGCGGCGACCTGTTCCGGCGTTATCCGCTGTTCGACCAGCGTGCGAACAACAGCCACGATCTGCATCACTGTCAGGTCTTCCGTGTTGATGATCGCATGGTATGCGCAGGGGTCGCTCCAGTTGGCATCAAAGAAATAGCGGTTGAAGCCCGCGCGGTCACGGTCGTCCCTGGTGACCATCTGCTTGGCTGTCTTATAGTCTACGCCCAGCTCTTTCTCAATGCGCTGTATCCGCGTTTCCTGTGGCGCAACCAGGCGCACGCTGATGACGCCGGGTATGCCCCTGAAAAAGACCTGACTGCCCCGGCCGACAAAGATGCAGTTGCTCTTGCTGGCCTCGTCGTAGAATAGGCTCTTCAGACAGCGCACATAGTCTTCCATCGCTGTGGACAGCGCTGCGAAAATCCCGGGCTTCTTCTCGTCGTAGGCCTCGCGGTGCTTCTCTTCGACGCCCATGTCGCCAAGGCGCTCATCAACGACCTTTTTGTCAATAAAACGGTAGTTGAGTTGCTTGGCCAATTCCTGAGCGACTTCGTCGCCCAGCGCGCCACGTTCTCGTGATAAGGTGATAATTGCCATGCCACACCTCCTGTCGTTGATTCCGACCCAGTTTAGATTGTGTTGCCTCCGGGCTGTGACAGCCCGACCACGCCGGCAACTCCCGCCAGCCAGCGTTTTGACTATAAACGGAACAAGCTCTAAATGCAAATTCAGGCAGCGCGATGTATCCGCCTTTTTGTAACCGGTCACCGATTGATACCGGTCGTGCAGGGGGCATTTTCTGCTGTTGTGCCTTTACAAGGCACTGCCTCATGGGGAGCTCGCCACCCCGGCCTGAAGGCCGGGGTTAAGCATGGTTGAGCGCCTACGGCGCAAAGTGATGCGTTTGCGGGGCATGTCACACTGCGGGCTACAAAGCCCGCAGCACGGCCGGAAAACAGGTGCTATCTTGGTGAAAGTGGACAAGACAGACGACCGTAGACAACATGTGCCATCGTCCATAGCGTCCATACTGTCCATA
>JAAZKQ010000507.1 GCA_012799755.1 Lentisphaerota bacterium
CAATTCAACCGCCCCAGTGAATCCGTCATCTTCAGTGACGTCCGCCGGGTTTACGACACCGCCCGCACCAACAAGAACTGGGACCAGCAACTCACCAACACCTCCTACATGACCTCGCTGCCCGCCAATGACGCCAGCGAAGACCCCGAAACCGACGACGCCTCTTGGAGTGGCCGCCCGCGCGGTCTGCACAACGGCCTTTGCAATGTCTCCTGGATTGATGGTCATGTCAGCTCACAAGCCACCAGGTCGTTCTACTACATCCAGAATCCTACCGACAAGTACATGCGCGTCGTTCATAACTAGGGAATAGCCTCCCCAAAGCAGGTACTCAATATGAAAAAAACATTTCTTTTCACGCTTATTGAACTCCTGGTGGTGATCGCCATCATCGCCATTCTCGCCGCCATGCTCTTGCCGGCCCTGAGCAAGGCCCGCGAAAAAGCCCGGCAGATTTCCTGCACCAACAACTGCAAGCAGATCGGCCTCGCCTTGGCCATCTATACCCAGGAACACGACGACAAGCTGCCCGTGCGCTACTACAAAGTCGGCAACACCAATCACTCCATTTTCACCTACTCCCTCAAAAACCACATCGGCGATACCAAGGCCTACACCTGCCCCTCGTCAGGCCAGAAGCCGGGCACCTGCACCTACGGCTATGCCGTCTACGCCGGCGACATAGCCCTCAGCCAATTCAACCGCCCCAGCGAATCCGTCATCTTCAGTGATGTCAAACGCGTCAAGTACAGCAACGGCACAGGTTGGGACCAGCAGCTCTCCAGCAACAGTGCCGTCATGGGCTCGTTGCCCATTGATGACGCCGGCGAAGCTCCCGAATCGGGTGACAGCAACTTCTTCGGTCGCCCGCGCGGCCTGCACAACGGCCTCTGCAATGTCGCCTGGGTTGATGGACACGTCAGCTCACAAGCCACCAAGTCGTTCTACTACCTCCAAAATCCTTACAACAGGTATATGCGTTACAACCACAACTAGGCAAGCCCCCCACACGAAACAGGTGCCGACATGAGAAAAACATTTCTTTTCACGCTCATTGAACTCCTGGTCGTCATCGCCATCATCGCCATTCTCGCCGCCATGCTCCTGCCGGCCTTGGCGAAGGCGCGGGAAAAAGCCCGCCAGATCTCCTGCACCAGCAACTGCAAGCAAATCGGCCTGGCCTTGGCTGTCTATACCCAGGAACACGACGACAAGCTGCCTGTGCGCTATTACAAAATCGGCACCAGCATTCACTGTCCCATCTTCACCTACAGCCTCAAAAACCACATTGGCGATACCAAGGTCCTGACCTGCCCGTCAACGGGGCAAAAGCCGGGCACCTGCACCTACGGCTATGCCAGCTACGCCAACGACAAGCCCCTCGGCCAATTCAATCGCCCCAGCGAATCCGTCATCTTTGCCGACGCCAAACGCGTCAACAACGGCGGCAGCGGCTCTTGGGACCAGCAGATCGCCAATTACGAGCCCTTCATGACCTCGCTGCCCATCAATGACGCCAGCGAAAACTTCGAACCTGGCGATAAAACTTGGACTGGTCGCCCGCGCGGCCTCCACAACGGCCTCTGCAATGTCGCCTGGGTTGATGGACACGTCAGCTCACAAGCCACCAAGTCGTTCTACTACATCCAAAGTCCTTATGACAGGTACATGCGCGTCGTCCACAACTAAACGCCTACCCAACAGCCAATGTCCCTCCGTCAAGGAATGGCCGACGAGCAATAATCAAAGGAAGAAAGCCATGCGTAAAACGGATAACTTCACCCTCATTGAGCTCCTGGTGGTCATTGCCATCATCGCCATTCTCGCCGCCATGTTGCTCCCGGCCTTGAGCAAGGCCCGGGAGAAAGCCCGCCAGGCCTCATGCCTGTCAAAACTGCAAGCAGCTGGCCTTGGCGATCATGATCTACACCGGCGACTACGACGACCGCCTTCCCTGCGGCTACCACAATCAAGGGGTACCGCGCCCCACTTGGTTCACTCTGATAACCAGCGGTGGCTATCTCTCCGACATCAACGCCGCCATCTGCCCATCAGGCAATATCGCCAAGAACAGTCAGTCCGGTCGGGGCTACGGCTGCACCTTCACGGTCATAGCCGGCGGCCAGTATTATCCCCTGAACACCTTCCCCACCCCATCCTACACATCCATCCTCGCTGACGCCGTCGTTATCACGGCCGCAACCTGCGCCTTCCCCGATCCCACGACTTGGGAAGCCACCACCAGCGCTGTCCACTGGCAGTGGATAACCCCGAGCAATCTCACCGGTACCCAAAACGACTACTTAACCAAGTCTAGCGGCGACTACCCCCGTCGCGCCATACCGCGCCATAACGGCGGCATGAACGCGGCTTTCCTTGATGGCCACGCCCAATGGCTCAACTGGCGCGAATTCTACGGCCCCATGCCCGCCGGCTGGGGCCACGGACACGAAAAAAATCACTGGGACAACAAATAAATAGCTGTTTCACCGCGCTGGCATTATAGCACTGTTTTTTCTTCAACTCGCCAAGACTAAAGAGCTTACAGGAGAACACCATGGCACGGCATTCGCGGCGGCATTTCACCCTTATTGAACTCCTGGTTGTCATTGCCATCATTGCCATTCTGGCGGCCATGCTATTGCCCGCCTTGAGCAAGGCAAGAGAAAAAGCTCAGCAGATCAGCTGCACCTCGAACATGAAGCAAATCATGCTCGGCGCCATCATGTATGCCAATGATAACAAAAACCGCCTGACCACCCCACGCACCCCGCAAGTTTTGCTGTGGTCTGATGGCTACAGCTGGCGCACCGGTCTTCTCAAATACATCGGCGACCTGAAAATATACGACTGCCCGTCGTCAGCGTTTGAGTATTCAAGCAGTCCCTTGGCCGGAACCGAAACACTGGGCGATGAGGGCGTCGGCGAAGTCTTTGTCAAGTGTGCCTACTCGATCACCTCTGTGCACTATGACACCGGGGAGCCAAGCTGCCATTGGCAAAAACGCCTGAGCCATGTTAAAAAACCTGCCAAGGCCATCTTCTTCGTGGAAGATATCGGTCGTCACGAAATGGGCTATAGGCCAAACAACCCCTACACCCGCGATGTGAGCAACGAGGAAATTCTGCGACACAACAACGGCAGCAACAACGCCTACGTTGACGGCCATGTCGAGTGGGGGCACCCGCTGCAAGCCGTCTGTGACGCCAACAACTGCCCTTGATCCTGCGAAGGCAAGCACTAAGCCCCCTTGATAAGGAACGACTGGACAAACCACCGTATCCGCTCAGCCGTTCAGACGCAAGCGATCACTCATGGATATTCGCTGCGCCGACAAGCTAGCTGCGCAAGCGCGTCTGTTTCCCGACCGTGCTGCGGGCTTGCAGCCGCTTTCCCGTCCCGCCAGCCGTCGGCAAGCGCGGGCCAGGTGTTTTTAGGTCGCCCCTACAGGGCTCATTTCGGGTGGTGCCTCACCCAGGGCGGCGCGCCCTGCGGGCACTTGCCCTGGGCTATCTTAGGCCGCGCTTTCAGCGCTGAAGACAAAAGCCCGCAGCGGGACATGTGCCCGCAAACAGCACCAAGCGCTCAGCATCCTTGGCCGCAAAGCGGCAGAAGGCACTTTCAGTGGGCCCGCGGGCTCGCTCCTCGCGCCTCAGAAGAATGCCTGTTCCACAGTGGGGGCGGTTTTTTCGTAGGTACGGCCATTGATGACCCGGAGGTCCTGGCGCCCCACGTCACTGGGGATGTAACCGCGCTCCACCACTTCCTTGCGGATGGTCACTGGCCGTTCGACCACCAAGGGCGCGATATCCTTGTAGTGCTTGACGGCCTCAATGGTCGCTTCCCGCAGCCGCTCATGAGCGACGGTACGTGGCAGGAGCATGGCGCCCTGGCAACCGCAGGCCTTCTTGACCTCGCAGGTATAGACGCCCGGTATCCACTCGCGGGCTTCGCGGCAGACAAAATCGTCTCCCGTCACCAGAATGGTCGGAATGCCGAAGTCGCCCGCAACGCCGGCGTCAATACCCACCTCGCCCACCGGACGGCCATTGAGCCACATGTTCTGAATGGATGCCGACGAGTAGGTGTGTTCAAGCAAAGCCCCGCGCGTGCCTGCCATGGCGTGATAGCCCAGCAGAATCAACGCATCACAGCCCTCAAGGCCCCACATGCGCACCACACCCGTCTGCCCCTGCACCAGCTGGATGCGCTGATCAAGCTGATCCCACAACATGTGATTGCCGCTGCTGTGGCCATCGCGGGCGATGACTTCGGAGGCGCCGGCCTCAAGACAGGCCCGGGCGCACACGTTCAGGTCCTCGGTGTAGTAGCGTCGAGCCGTCTGGTAATGCGGCCCGTTCGCGTTCACGAAGTCCGTTCCCGTCACCCCGCTGATGCCTTCCATATCCACAAAAATGTACACCTTCATGCTTTTTTCTCCCTGATGTTCATGCTGATTGTTGCCACAGCAGCATTTGCTGGCGATAGTATGCGCCGGCACCAACAACCGGCCGCGTCTTTCAATGTAACCCGTCCGAACAAGCGCGCCACAGCAGCACCGCATGATCTTCCCAGCAGTGGTAACCGGTCACCGATTGGTAACAGTGCTTTGCTCATGATATTTCCGCTGACAAAAACGCCATGGAAGCACAGTTTGGATCCGGCCAAACAGTACGCTGAAAGCGTAGCACATACCAGCCCGGGGTTGCGCACGTGGCGCAACCCCGGGGAAGCCCCACCCGAAACAGCACGCTGAAGGCGTGCCACATAGCAGACACGAAGGATGATTTCCATTGCAAGGCAACAGAAAATGCCTGTTATCAATGAGTGAGCGGTTACCAGCAGTGAAAAAACTCCTCCAGACACCCCCACAAGCGCAAGTGCCGGCGCTGATAGATGACTGGCCCTACGTACCGGCAAGCCTGGCTGCGGGTTGCGGAGCAATACTGGGCCTGCTGCTGCTCGCCATTCTACAGCGACTCTTCCCCGCGCTCGTCAGCGCACCCTTGCCGGGTTTTCTGCTCGGTCTGCTGCCCTTCCAGCTGATGGCCTGCGCCGCTGCCGCGCTGACGCTGCGCGCTGGAATCAGCGGCCAGTCGCTGTGGCTCTCACTGGGACTGCCGGAGAACCTTGATTTACCCCGGGCGATGCTGGGTCGTGTACTGCGCCAGTTGCTGCTTCTCTATCCCGCACTGGTTGCAGTCAACCTGTGTGTCATCACCGCCTGTCACTACTTCGGCTGGCCCATGCCGGAGCAGGCATTGACGCACTACGCGCGCCAGGATTGCGGCGCGGCCTTCTGGATCATCGCCGCGCTAAGCGTCGTGCTCATTGCGCCTGTCTGTGAGGAATTGCTCTTCCGCCAGGTCATCTTCCGCAGCATCCGTTACTTCTCGCCACGCTATGCCGGTCTGTGGACGGCGCTCTTCTTCAGCCTTTTCCACGGTCTGCCGCAGTACGCCCCGGCCTTGTTCATCCTTGGACTCTTTCTGCAGCGCGCCCGCAACGAAGGCGGCCTGCCGCAAGCCATCATACTGCACAGCCTCTACAACCTCATCTCGCTGCTGCTCATCGTGCTCAAATTCGCTTACGCAACGGCAGCCTGAACGCGCTGTTCAGGGTAGCCGCCAATCAATGGCGGCATGGGACAATCCCATCAATGCACTGTTCACGCGACTGAAGACCCTGCTGCCGAAAAAGCCCCGGTAAGCCGACAGCGGCGAGGGGTGCGCCGCCTCAATGACCACATGACGGCTCAAATCAATGCGCTGCTTTTTACGCTGCGCCGGCCGCCCCAGCAACACGAAAACCACCGGTTCCGGACGACTCACCAGCGCATCAATCACCGCGTCGCTAATCTGTTCCCAGCCGCGTCCCTGATGGGAACCGGCCTGGCCGGCCCGCACGCTCAGCACCGTGTTGAGCAACAACACGCCTTGCCGCGCCCAGGGCTCCAGCCGATGAGTCGTCGGCAGCGGCAACTCGAGATCGTCGGCATACTCCTTGAAGATGTTACGCAGAGACGGCGGTGCGCTAATCTCGTCCGGCACGGAGAAAGCCAGCCCATAGGCTTGACCTTCCTCATGGTAGGGGTCTTGCCCCAGCCATAGCACCCGCACTGCGGCAAAGGGCGTCAGCGTCAAGGCCGTGAACAGCTGCTTGCGCGGAGGATAAACCACGCCACTGGCGTACTCGGCATCAAGGAAGGCCTCCAGCGATGCCCACAAACTCGCAGGCACCCGCGGCGCCAGGGCCGCCTGCCAATCCCTCGGCATGGCCGCCAACAGCTCCGTCATGGTCTCCAGCCTTCCCGCATGCCTTTCAGTCCTTCGCCGCCAAGTCCTGCCAAGCTTGATAGATCAGGTCGAAGACTTCCTGAATGTCGCCTTCCTCCAGGCAACTGAAAGCCACCCGCAAGTCCGTGGGCGTAATTGAGATCGTCCCCACACCGTATTGCTCCAACAGATGCTTGCGCAGCACTTCTGCATCAACCTTCTTGATGCAGAGGCACATGAAATAGCCGCTATTAAAGGGATAGGCTTCCCAGGCTTCAGCATAGCGTGGATTGGCCAATACGGCCTTGACTTTCAACGCCCGGCGCCGCATCAAGGCAACCTTCGCCGCGCGCTCGTCGTAAAAACGAGGATTCTGCAGCGCCTTCACAATCAGATACTGCGACAGCTCCGAACAGTTGCTCACCACGCTGCGGATCAGCCCGCTGATCTTCGATGTCAGGGCCTCATACAATACGTTGCCCTCTTCGGCGCCACCGACGGACAGGCTCAAGAAACCCACCCGCAACCCCCACACGTACACTTCCTTGGTCGCCGCATCGGCCTTGATCGCCAGAAGTCGCGGATGACGGCCCGCCAACTTCGCGAACAGCGATTCAGGCATGATGCTGTCCTCAAAAAACAGCCCGTAATAGGCGTCGTCAATGATTGCCACCACATTCACGCCGCTCTCGGCCGTCTCCACCAAGGCCTCGGCAATCGCCTCTCCTTCGGCCTCCGTCGGCGCATAGCCGGTGGGATTATTCGGGAAATTCAACATCACCAGCACCTTCTCCTTGCCCGCGCTATACTCACGCATGGCTTTCCGAAAGGCGGCGACGTTGAAGCCCTTGCCGGCAAAGAAGGGAAACAACTTGGGCTCCGCGCCCGCACGAACGACATAATTCAGGTAGTAGTTGTCCCAGTTCTTGTCGGGATAAATGAAGCTGTCGCCCGGATCAATGAACAGGTCCGCAATAATTGACAAGCCATGGGACAGGCCGTTGGTCACCACCGGCAAACTGAAGCCCTTGCCCTGCAAACTCGGATTGTCATGTAGCGTCTTCTCACGCCAGCAGTTGCGCAGAGCCGGAAGACCCGGCGATGGCGCGTATAACAGCGCGTCATTGGCCTTGATCCCTGGCAACTGCTCCATCAGACTCGGCAAAAACATCGCCTGGCCCTCGGACATCGCCGTGCCAATCGTCGCATTGAAACGTTTCGCCTGCTTTGACGCCTCGGCGGACTGACTCAAAATACCTTTGCTCGGAAAGTATATCTCTTTGCCCAACTCGGACAACATGGCAAAAACATGAGGATTCGCAGCGACAATCTTTTGGTTCAATTCTTGAGCCAACGGGTTCATCTTATACTCCAGAAAAACGGGACGGCCACGGCCTGTTCCAATGCGGCAGGCCTTTCTCTTGGCCTTCCGCGACAGCCGGGGTGAGAAAGTAACGTTTTTTTACGATTTTTCAAGCTGTAGACACCATGAATGTGATGCTTTGGGGTAACCGGTCACTCATTGGTAACAGCGATATTGCGAGCATGCTTGCACGCCGTTTGCGGGGTCATGTGCCGCTGCGGGCTGCAAGCCCACAGCACGGTTGCGCCTGCGTGTGCTTGGGTTTTTCGTTTGCGG
>JAAZKQ010000508.1 GCA_012799755.1 Lentisphaerota bacterium
CACCTGGCGCCGCAGCGCCGAACGACGCGGCCTTACGGTCATGATCGTGAGTGCTGAACAGTGGCGCGAGGATCTGCTTTTCAAACGGGAGCGCCGCAGCGGCCGGCAGGCTAAAGAATACGCTGAGATGCTGGCCGGCAGGGTTATGGACTGGTCCGGCATGAGCCGCGTCGGGCCATTGCGCCATGATGTCGCCGAAGCCGTGCTCTGCGGCCTTTGGGCTGTCCGCCAGATTGGTTGGCTCGAAGCCTGGCCGGACTTGCACAAGAAGGGTTGAGGGCGACAGAGAATATCTCAGCGAAGAGCTTGGATAGCAACGAAATAGAGAAAACTATGGATGAATTCATCAAATTGGCGCCCTTCATGCGTCGTGCCGGCCAAATTGAAGTCGGTCGGGAAAGATTGGCGCAAGTCCGCAAACAACTTCTTTGCCTGCTGGTGACGGAAGACCTCAGTGACAATAGCCTGAGAAAAATCATTGAGGACTTTGACTGTCCTGTCTATCGGCATTTCAACATGGCGGACATTGAGCGGCTGTTCGGCTATAGCGGCACGAAGATCCTGGGCTTTCGGCGGTCATCATTGAGCAGCAAGCTGCAAGGAAAACTCAAGCCCTGGCAGGTGCATCGGGTGGCCAACGGCGGCGTGTTGTTGCCCCAGCCCCGGGTGGCGGTGCTGGGCGCGTCTGGTATTGGACGGCATCATGCGAACTGGTGGCGGCTGGAAGGCGCCAGGGTCTGCGCCTTTCTCGGCAGCAGCGAGGAGAGTGTTGCCCGCACGGCGGCGACACTGCGGGAATACTGCGATTTTGCCGGTCGTGGCTATTGCTCGCTTACGGAACTCCTGGCGACGGAAAAGCCAGACATTGTGGACGTCTGTCTGCCACCGGCCCTGCATTACGCCGCCGTCAAGGAATCCCTGCTGGCCGGCTGCCATGTCCTCTGCGAAAAGCCCTTTGTCTTTGACGAGACCTTGTCCGCTGCCGAGATGCTGGGACAAGTGGACGAACTGACCGAGTTGGCCCGCAGTCAACGCTGCCTGCTGGGTGTCTGCACGCAGTACGTCATGGCCGTCAAGGAGTGCCTCAAGCTATGGAAAGACGGCCACGATCTGGCTGATATCGAGCACTTCTACGGTCGCTTGGTCTCACCGACACGCAATCGTCCGCCAGTGCCGCAATGGACTTGGGTAGACTTGGCGCCGCACATGCTCGGCATGTGTCAGGTGCTCGCCGAGGGGGCCGAGCCCGATTGGGAGACTCTCAAGACTCGTTTTGCAGGGCACTTGGCCGAAGCGGAATTCACCATTTCCCGCGCTAACGGCAAGCCCCTGTGTTGCCATATCCATACTTTCCATACTGACACCGAGCCGAAAAATGTCCGGCAAGTGCAATTTAATGAGCAACTCTACGACATCGGCGGTTTCCGCGACGAGCAGGGCGTCTTCCAAATGGAAATCGCCTGCCGAGATGGCAAAAGCGAAAAGCGCGAAGATATGCTCCGGCTCCTGATCCGCAGCTTCCTGCGTGGACGCACCGAAATGGGGCCCGAGATGGCCAGGCAGAACCTCGACTGGATGCTGCGCGTCATCCGTCATGGCCTGGCACAGCAAACGCCGGCACAGCAGAAGGCATAGTTGGTTTGGCGCCCGACAGCACATGTTGTCTTCTTGATAACAATCGTTATATTATTACTAACATTGTCCAAGGAGGCAGCCTATGTTGCAGGTATTACTCGGCTCGCAGGCCAGAGCGGAAATCTTAAGAAAACTTTTTACGCCTGAGCAGAAGACAGCGTTTCTGCGTGAATTGAGTCGAATGACGGGTTTGAGCGCTCCCGTGTTACAGCGCGAGTTGCGCCAGCTGGTCGCGTTTGGCATCATCGTTGCGGAGAGAGATGGCAATAGCGTCAATTTTTCTGCAAACCAAAAAAGTCCACTCTATCCGGTACTGTGCGAACTCGTCAAAAAAACCACTGGTGAAGAGGTGTTGCTGCGGGCTGCGTTTCAGGACTGCGAGGCGCGTTTTGTGTTCGTGTTCGGTTCGTTTGCCCAAGGCACAGCCAGGCAGGGAAGCGATATTGATTTGTTTGTCATTGGCGATTGCGGTTTGCGCGAGGTAAGCAAACGGCTTCATGCGGTTGCTGATAAGGTGCCACAGGAAATTAATCCCTATGTGAATACCGCTCAGGATTTCATGGCACGGAAACGCCAACAGGATCATTTTATCACTGAGATGCTGACTACGCCGAAGATTTTTCTGAAGGGGACCGCCGATGAGTTTGACGCAATGGTTAAATAGCGGCTGGCTCCGTCCACACCAGACGGATCAGCAGGAGCTTGAGACCATCCGAAAGGCATAGTTGGTTTTGCGAGGGGGAGGAAAATACCCTTCGCTTCGCTCGGGCCGCCGCTGCGCGGCTATCCGACTATCCCTGCGCCTG
>JAAZKQ010000509.1 GCA_012799755.1 Lentisphaerota bacterium
AGCGCTTCTGCCGCTTGGCGGCCGCTTGGTGTCGTTTGCAGGGTCATGTCACGCTGCGGGCTACAAGCCCGCAGCACAGCCGGAAAACAGCTGCGCTTGGTTCCGCAGAACGGCCAGGAAACAGGCGCTCGTCCACCTTGTTCACTTTATCAATGGGTGACCACTTATTTTCGCCCTGCGTTGCTGCGTCGTTGAGTCTTTACTGTCGCCCTGGTGTGCGTTAAAGTCCAGTTGCTTCGTTGATGAAAACGCATGGCACAGGCAGGGACTGCTGCAAGCGTTCTTGCAGGGCCATGATGCCGATGCATTCGGTGGCGTAATGGCCGCCGCTGATGACGTTGACGCCGAGCTCGCGGGCGGGATGGGCGTATTGGTGCCGCATCTCGCCGGTGACAAGGGTGTCAATGCCCAAGCTTGGGCACAATTCAATGGCGTCGGCGCCACTGCCGGCGACTATGCCGACGCAGTGGGCGAGACCTTTGCTTGCCGGCGCGGGAAATAGCCGGCATGTGCAGTCGGGCAGGGAGCGTTCCAGGATGGCGGCCAATTCGCTCAGCGGCGTTGGCGCGGCCAGCCGGCCGTAGCGGCCAATCATAAGCTGTTCGTAGGGACAGAATGGCCGAAGCGGTGTCAGTCCGAGGAGCTTGCCCAGTTGCGCATTGTTGCCGATGACTGGGTGGGCATCCAGGGGCAGATGACATGCGTAGAGCGAAAGTTTCTGCGTGAAAAGCGTCTGCACGCGCCGACCGTCTATGGCCGTGAGATATTTCCAGCCGCCGCCCCAGCTGAGGCCATGATGCACGACCAGCAGGTCGGCGCCTGCGGCGGCAGCGGCGTCAATGGTCGCCTGTGCGGCATCAACGGCGAAGGCGATGCGCGACACGCGCTGATTGGCCTCGACTTGCAGGCCATTGTTGGAGATGTCCTTGGTGCCCAGATCGGCAAAAATGGCGTCAATGGCCTTGCAGACGTCACTGAGTGGGAGCATGGTCGTTACCTCCTGGCGGCGGGCTTGCGCTGCTGAGCGGAAATCACGCCTCGGTCTTTTGGCGCGAACGATGCAGCAGCAGTGAGAAAAACATCAGGGCTGAGGCGAGGAAAAGCAAGAAGCTGAGGAGAATGAAGACCAGTCGCGATTGGCCGCGGTCCAGCAGGGGGCCGAGTACCAGCGGGTTGAAGATGCAGCCGAGCGAGCCGATGGCGATGGTGATGCCGGCGGCGGTGCCGCTGTCAGCCAGATTGCGCGACGAGGCCATGCTCACAATCAGCGGCCAGGTGCCCGCAAAGGACAGGCCAAGGACGAAAAAGAGCGCGAAACTGAGTTGCCAGGTGCTGATGAAAATCTGCCCGAGGACGCAGAGGCTGGCGCAGAAGAGCAATGGCGCGATGACCAGCTCGTAGGCCTGATCTTGTGGGATGAAGGCGCGGATGATGCGGCCGATGATCACGGCTGTCCAGAAGGCGCCCAGGGCGAAAATGGCCATGTTTTCCGGCGCCTGCAGGGTATTGCGCAGATAGACATTGAGGAAGGTCGCGATGCCCATTTCACTGAAGACGTAGAGGAAGATGCAGATTGATGGTATGGCGATGCTGGGGAGGACGCTGCGGATGCGTGACCAATTGCCGTGCTGCCGGCTGCCTTGGCAGCTGGGCGGCAGCTTGAGCGCGCTGCTGATCAGGCCGAGGAGCAGGGCGCTCAGGCTCATCACTCCAAAAAACCAGCGCCAGGACACGCCCAGCGGCAGCAACCAGCCCATGATCACCGGCGTGCCGATGGCACCAACGCAGTAGGCTGCCTGGGAGATGTTCATGGCCAATTTGCTGTGATTGGGATGCAAGTCGGTCAGAATGGCCGCGCCAGTGCCCTCAAGGATGCCGCCGCCCATGCCGAGGGTGATTGCGCCGAGGTAGATCACGGGAATGCTTGGGGCGAGGGCCCAGCCTGCACCGCCCAGTGCGGTCAGCGCGCAGCCGGCCAGGAACACGGTCTTCTTGCCCAAGCGGTCCGACAGGACGCCGCCAAAGAGACATGCCAGGAAGAAACCGCTGAATTGCACGGAGGCCACGGCCGCGAAGCGCTCCGGGCTGACGCCAAAGGTCTCGCTGACCCGCAGGAGCGAGGCGAAGACCACATTGGAGGTGCAGGCGAAAAGCACCATGGCAGCGAGGACGACGTTGGTGGCCAAGGCATGGGGATAGAGAGGCATGACAGTGCTGGTTCCTTGAGGATGGCTATGGGACGGGTGGAAAGTATTGGTGCCGCCGGTCTGGCTACAAGATCCCAGCCAGGCCGCCGGCGCTCATTCAGCGCATGCTGAGCAACAATGGGAAAGGCGCTTTTTCAACCAGTGCGGCCTGGAGGAGCTCGTGCAAGTCCCGGGCGATGATCAATCGTTCACGGCGTTTGCTGGTGCTGAAAGCCGATTCGAGAAAGGACTTGCAGCCCGGGAAGATGACGTGGCTGGGCGCGTCGGCGCAGTTTGGCAGCTGGGCCTGGAGCTCATCTCGCATGATCATAAGCAGCTCCAGCGCCGCGCTGCAGAGCGGTCTGACGGTGCTGAATAACGACAACTCGGACAGCCAGCCGCCGTCCTGCGCGGCGAAGGCCGAGGCGATGTCAACGGCTACGCGGGCGCGGGGAAAGATGGTCGAGAGCGGCAGCGCCCGCAGGGCCGCGCTGTCCATGTATGCGCCGGTCGTCGGGCATACCCGAGTGCGCCAGGCGCTGGTATCGCTGAGGACGGTGGCCGGCGTGGCCGCGGCTGGCGGGACGCCTGGGGTGCCGCCTGCCTGCGTCGGGCCACGGTGGATGACATGGATGGCCAGTTCGCAGATGAAACGGTCACTGACCAGGCTGAAGGCGTGCTGCCGCAAAATATCGGCGCATTGATTGCTGATGCTTTGCAGTTGCGCTTCGGCAAGCGGAAAACTGCGGCGCAACAGAGCGCTGATGCGCTCGGGCGAGCAGGGCTGCATCGTCTCGCGATAGTGGCTCAGCGGATCAATGTCACGGAGGCGGCTGAATTCACTGGCGACGTCATTGTAGCCGGCGGCGCCGAGGACGGTGCAGACCAGCTTGTCCACTTCGGGACCGGCCATGGGGCAGTGCTGTTCGTCATTGGCGCTGCGGATGCGCTCTTCGACGGTGAGGGCGATGTGCTCAGCCAGCCAATCTTCGGTAACGCCGACAGCCCGGAAGGCTTGGCGGAGGTCCCGGCGCAGCAGGTCAGTATCGAAAGACTGCTTGCGGCCTTGGTCGTCAGTGACCAACAGATTGCTTGTTGTGAGCCGTATCATGGGATGTTCGTCAGGACTTGTTGGGCGCGTCTTCGGCTGGCGGGGGTGTTGTGGCGTCGTCGCCGGCATCATTTGGGTTTTTTGCGGACAGCTTCTGTACTTCGTTGATGAACGCATCGGCGTCCTGGAAGCGGCGATATACGGAAGCGAAGCGGACGTAGGCGACTTCGTCAATCTGCTTGAGCTTGCTCATGACCAGTTCGCCGATGTACTGTGAATCCACTTCGCCCTGAGAATTGAGAGTGAGGACGTTGATGATGTCGGCGACGGCCTGGTCAATGGCTTCCTGGCTGACGGGGCGTTTCCAGCAGGCCAGGCGGATGCCGTCCTGCAATTTTTCCGGCTTGAATTCTTCGCGTCGGCCATCGCGTTTGACGACGAAGATATCGGCGGGGAGGACGGTCTCGTAGGTGGTGAAGCGGTGGCTGCAGCTGAGGCACTGTCGGCGCCGGCGGATGGTATCGCCCTCGCGGGAGATTCTGGTCTCGATGACCTTGTCGTCGGTGTTGGTGCATTTGGGGCAGCGCATGATGATGACTTTCCTGTGCCCGGTTGCGGGCGTCTTTGGCGAAGCTGCTTAGAGGATATCTCGCATGACGCGTTCAATGCCGACGGCGCGGCCGTCGTCTTTGATGGTGACAACGGCGCCGTTGAGGCGAATGCCCTTGTCATTGACGGTGAAACGGCTGGGCATGCCGGTGCGGAAGCGCGAGACGACCGGCGCAATATCCCGTCCGAGGATGGATTCGCGGGCGCCGACCATACCGAGGTCGCACTGGAAGGCCGTGCCGCCGGGGAGAACCTGCTGATCGGCGGTGGGCACATGCGTGTGCGTGCCCACGACGGCGCTGACCTTGCCGTCTAGAAAGCGCCCCATGGCGATCTTCTCGCTGGTGGCCTCCGCATGGAAGTCCACGACGATGATGGGCGTTTCCTTGCGCAGTTCGGGCACGATGCGCTCGGCGGCTTCGAAGGGACAGTTGGCACTGGCACCCATGAAAGTCCGCCCCAGCAGGCAGAGCACGCCGACCTTCTTGTCATCAGCGCTGGTGAAAACGCCGTAGCCGCGTCCGGGTTGGCAGGCGGCCATGTTGGCCGGTCGCAGGACATTGGGGAATTTCTTGATGTCTTCCACGAAGTCCTTCTGGTCCCAGATATGGTCGCCGGAGGTAAACACGTCCACGCCGCTATTGCTCAGTTCGAGGAGGCACGAGCGGGTGAAGCCGCCGCCACGGGCCATGTTCTCGCCATTGGCGACACAGAACTGGCAGTCGTATTCACGGAGAAGCTGGGGGACGACGAGATTGACGGTGTTGCGCCCGCCTTTGCCAACAATGTCGCCCACGAAAAGTATGCGCATGCAGGAACCCTTTGCAGTCTTGAAACGCCGTGCCGCGCAATGAAAAAAGGAGAAAGATGATGGCGGCAACGACGGTAAAATCAAGCTCAAAATATAGTTTCTGAAGACGCTCCTGCAATTCCCGCGGTATATTGTTTTTCGCGCGCGTAAGCGCTCAGCGATTGGTACTGGTCGTGCCGGCGGTCTTTTCCAGCTGTGGTGCCTTTACAAGGCACTGCCTCATGGG
>JAAZKQ010000510.1 GCA_012799755.1 Lentisphaerota bacterium
GAAGGCAAGAAGCTTCGAACGGGTGTTCTCCGCCTCGCCGTGCGAGTCCGAGCCGGGACTGAAGTCCACGGTAACGGAGTCGTCCACGTCGTCCTGGTCCAGCACCGTACGGCAGCCAACCTCGTCAATTTCGTCATCGGCTGCTTCATCAACGGCGGCGCGGTTACGCAACGTGGCGATGGCCGCTGCCGGACTGGAGGATACGCAGCGCAGAAGAGCAAGTGCCGACCAGTAGCGGACTCGTCGTCGTCGGTAGCCTCCGCCAGTGTCCGCGACGAATCCGCGCAAGAAGCGGACGATGTCATCGAATAGGACGCGGTACTCCTTGCTGAAGATGTAGGTGTCTTCCTTGTCCAGACGCATGGGGAGCTCGGTGTCGGTCTGAAGGTAGTGCCGGATGTCCACCCGGCGCCGCTGGACCAGGTGGCGGGCCAGGCGGCGACGGATCGGATCGCGTTCGTCGGGGGCGACGTCAAGCGGGAGATCGGCAAAGCTGCTGTCCAGCAATCCCAGGAGCGAACGGAATGCCTGTTCGTTGCCGCTATGTGGCGTGGCAGTGACCAGGACCAGGTGACGCTGAGGGTCACTTGCCACGCGACTGATCAACTCAAAACGCTGCTGGCGCCCCCGTCCGGGGCCTCCGGCCAAGGTACAGCCATGCGCCTCATCAACGATCACGAATTCGGGACACTTCCGCAGGAAGTCTTCGGCGTGCCTGGTGCTTTTGATGAACTCTGTGGAGACAATGGTGAAGGGGTGGAGGTCGAAGATAGAGTCGCTGCGTCGAATCAGGTTTCGCTCCAAACGCTGGATCGTGCTGCTCAGAACAAGCTCGGCCTCAATGTGGAACTTCTCGGCCAGTTCACGCTGCCATTGCTCGGCGAGATGTGGCGGGCAGAGAACAGTCAGGCGCTGGATCTCGCCCCGGTCCAGAAGTTCGCGGGCAATCAACGCCGCTTCAATGGTCTTGCCGATACCCACGTCATCAGCAATCAGCAGCCGGACCGGGTCAAGGCGAAGCGCCATCATCAGCGGCACAAGCTGATACGGCCGCGGTTCGACAGCGATCCTGGCGAAGCTGCGAAAAGGCCCGGCGGCAGCGCGCGTTGAGATGCGGGCAGCATCACGCAGGAGTTTTCCCGACGTGAAGTCGCCGATGTCATCGCGGCCCGGCAGCGGGAATGAGGCGGACTGCACCATCTCGATGGCAGGCAGGATGCCGGTGATTTCCTCGTCATGGCCACCCAGTGGCCGTGCCATGATGAGATTTTCCGTGGATTCAGGGAGAACGACCCATTCGCGCCCACGAGCATGAATGAGCGTCCCCGGTTTGGATAGCGTTGGCGTCGTCATGACTGCCTTTCGTCAGCAATGGCCCCGAAGACATCCGGGTGCCGCCGGAGGATTTCCACCCAGTCCGCCTGGTGGTGGAAACGAATGACGACATAGCCCAACTCCATCAGCTGTCGCGTAATCTCCTCGTCGGCGCGGATTTGGTCCGGCTTGTCATGGGGCGGTCCGTCAATATAGATGGCAGCGCTGAACTCGCGGTAGAAGAAGTCTGGTCTGGTCGCGCATGCCTCGATGAGGAGCTGGGCGTCGCCGGGCAAGCGCAACATCAGCGAATTGACCAGGTCGAGCCAGCGACGTTCCAATGCACTGTCGCATTGATTACGCAGGGCAATCACCCGTTCGGCGCGAGAACCGGCGCCTCCAGCGGGCCTGCATTCTCCATGGGCAAGGTCGGCAAGCAGATCCCGCACAAGATAGCGGTCCAGAATCGGATGGTCCGGCTGATTGCCATAGTCAAGGAGACATTCGTAGCAGGCCTTGCCGCAACGGGCGGCGCTTTTGTCTTCAAGTGTGTCCGGATCGAAGTGACAGACGATAAGCGCCTCGCGCGCCAGCTTTGGAATGACTGTCGGGTCTTCCACCAGCTGCCGAAGCACGCCGGCGCCGCCCTCCGATGCCTCATAAAAAAGAATCTCCTGTCGTTCCTGCGGTCCGGGCATGGGCTCGGACGACAATTCGCGCGGTTCGATCTGGAAGTGCTTCTGGATCGCTTCCTTGAATGCAGCCTGAAGACTGGCCATCTCTGACGTTGACCGGGCCGACTCAAAGCGCATGACCAGCGCGTTCTTGGTGTCTGTCACGAACGGCACCACGCGCACGAGCCGCCCCTGCGCCATAGCATCGTCCCGGTCCTCTTCGTCTGCCTGATTACGCGACCAATAGCCGCGCTCCAAGTCAAGATTAAAGCCGGGTGGCTGATCGCCGCTCTGGTTGGCCCACCCGAGGTTGATGCGGTACAAGGACGTCGAGTCACCATAGCTAAGACGCATCGCCAGTACACCGGCGACGTAGACCTCGGCGTCACGCCGGTCAAGTCGTCCGTCAATATCCGGGAAACGGTATGCGGTAACCAGTTTATAGCCAAAGCGCTGGCGTTCCTCTTCATCGCAGGTGATCCGCTGGGCGAGCTTGAGACTGACATTCTGAAGCTGGACCATGTTCTGGATGACGGATGGCATGTCCAGAGGCGCCCCGCAGCGGTCGCAGATCTCGGTAAGATTGGCGCCCTGTTCAAGATGGGCATAACCGCATACTTCGCAGCGCTTCATAACGGCAGTGACGAGGTCATGGGATGCCTCAATGTCCTCGGATCCGAAGTCCAAATTCACCTTGTAGACCCGATAGCGAGCGCCCTCGTGGTAGATCAACGCACGTGGGCCGAATTCGGAGATAGCCAGGAATCGCGGCCGCGACACGTACTCGTCGCGCCCCTTCCGCTGTCGCCGGCCCGGCACGTAGGCTGACAATGGGAGACGTGGAAAGTTGTAGCCCGGCAAAAAACCTTCCGCGGCGAAATAGCGGTAGGAATAGAAGTCCCCCTCGTAAATGCCCTCTGCTTCGGTGAGCAAACGGATTTGGCTCTCAGCCTGGGTCCGCAGACGCCGGGAGTGGTTGCGTTCAGCCTCCGGTCGGCTGGGATCGCCGATGATGCGATGATGCAGCTCACGTTGGCGCACGGCGGCACGGTACAGCTCCCGCCAGCGTTTGCAGGCGGCGTCAAAGCTCAGCTCGATTTGATCGAGAACTTCCCGCGTCCAGTTCTCGTGGAACCAGGGAGCGCCCGCAAGCACATCCCGAATGCCGTCCACCAGCTGATTAGCCTTGGCAAGAGCGGCGGTGCGATGTACCGGACTGCGCAGTTCCGCTTGCAGGGCGGGCCGAATCGGCAGCAGTATCTTCCCATCTTCTCGCCCGATGGCGATGACCGACATCAATGTCTTGCCGAGGTCCGGCTTGGCCACCTCCATCCAAACTGCATGGATGTGCGAACGCACCAGGTCGCGATTGCGCAAATCAACCCGGGGCGGCGCGACCACTCCGGCTACCATCTGTGTCGGCTGTTTGAAGTAATACTGGTCATGCGGGCTGCGACCGGCACAGTAGGTGTACACAAGTGCGGGTTGACCGCCGCGACCGGCGCGGCCACTGCGCTGGGCATAGTTGGCCGGGGTCGGGGGAACGTTGCGAAGATTGACCACATTCAACTGGGCAATGTCCACGCCCAGTTCCATAGTGGGTGAACAGAACAACAATGGCAACTCGGCGGTGCGGAACCGGTCTTCGCGGTCCTCGCGGTCCTCGGAGGCAACTTGGGCGGTGTGTTCCCTGGCCTCCAGAATGCAGTTGAGGTCAACGAAGCGCCGGTAACATTCAAGGAAGTATTGGTTGACCTCGGGCGGAATCTCGCCCGCTTCGAGCAGGCGCGTCCGGTCAACGGGCCGAACTTCGCCGGTATCAGCCACCCACTTCAGGCAGTCGTGATTGATTTGATACCCGGGGACATCACCACTGCGCACCTGCTCAACAATCCCATAGCGCTTGAGCGCCAGAAACAAGAAACGAATACAGGCATCAACCTGTTCGCGCCCGAAACGCTCTCCAGCCGGTACATACGGCAACAACACACGGCGCAGATAGCGGCCGAAACTGCCATAGGACGAGACGAAGAACCCGCTTCGGTCCTCCCGGCGTTTTGGTCGGGGATAAGCCACCATGGATTTCACCAGTTCCATTGGATCCTCGAGATACCAGACGGTGCCCTCAAGGAGACGCGGACTGGTCTGTTCCACAAGGTCACGCTGTCGCTGGGGATCAAGAACATCCACCTTGACCGCCAAGGCTCGCCGCAAAACATCCAGCAGTGTTCTAACCGTCTCTTCCCTAAGTTCCGACGGGCAGGCTCGCAATGGCGCCGGCGTTTCCGCAAACTCCTCGGTGTCACGGTCAACGCGATAGCTGAAGCCCTTTTCCCAGAGCTCGGCTTCGGCGAGCAGACCGTCGGCGCCGCAAAGCCCGTCGTACTCAAAGCGGAGAAGACCGCAGTCTTCCAGGTTGGGCGCGGTGACCCGCCAGCCACGCTGCAAGTCCCGGTAGAGGTAGTAGTCAATAACGCGACGCAGCGCATCGTCGGTGGCGTTGCGGGCGGGCCCCCGCACGTTCGGGTCTGCCGCGTAGTCGTCGAACCGCAGGGCCATTGCCTCGAAAACCAAACGGGAGAGTTCCCCATGGGACAAACCGGTGGCGCCCCTCGCTGCCGTTGCCTTGTGCAACGCCGAACGCAGCAATGCGACCTGGGCAAAATCGTTGAAGTGTCCGGCCTGGAGCGACGCATCCTGTCGGTTATCCGTAAAACTCAGTAACTTCCGGGCCTCTCGTTTCAGTATCCTGTCTGCCTGGAGTTCGATCAGTGCCCGGACTGCGAGGATGGTGGTGGCAGTACTGCGGTTATCTACTCCGAGCGTGCCCAGTTTGGCCCGCTCCGAGCGTTGGTTCTTCGTGTATGCCACGCCGCATGACGGGCAGAGACAGAAGAGGAAGTTCTTTATGATCAGCGCGGCCGGGATGCCTTCCCCCTCGGACACAATGCGGCCATCGGCACTAACGAAGACTGGCTTTGGCAGATCGGCGCGCGAGTCCGGGCGCACCCGTTCGCTGCCATCAGCGGCAGTTTCCTTCATAAAGCCCGGAAGTCGCTCAAGCAACGTGTTGTCGCTCGTTCCCGGCCAAGGCTGCTGTTCGGAGACGTAGAGGTAAGCCTCGTTGCTGTCGTCGCCTTCTTCCCTGCGGTCTTCACGTGGGGTCAGATAAGGCCCATGCTCGTCGCGGACGATGCTAACCCGGTAATAAGCTGTGCCGCATTGGCGACAGAACACAAGCGGGAACAGCGGCTTTGATGGTTCGCCTGGCTTTGACCCCATCTTGGCCATCTCCAGATGACGATTGGCTTCGGGCTCAATCGTTGACCAGACCGTATCGCCGCGGGAAAAGAACTGATGAAGTCGGAACGCGAAAATCGGAAAGCGACTGGATGGAGACCGACGCAACTCGGCCCCTTTCAAGAGATACTTCCGCAGGAGGTCGCAGCATACCGAAACTCCGACGCCTGTCTGCTCGGCCAATTCTTCCGCTGCACCGTTCTCGCCTTGAAGGGGTCTAGGTATCTGCCGAATCAGACGCCCGGTTTCTGGCTCGGTACGCACACCAAAAGTAGACTCAATCCAAGATGCGAGAGGATGCATCCGGAACATATCAAAGTCATCCGGCGGCGCTTCGTTGTCCCGGACTGCCCGAATGAGCGACTCCCGAGCAGGAGACGAGCTGAAGTCAGTCTCCGGGGTTGCACGTTCGAGCGTTTCACCGATGATCTGGGATGCTGTGATTTGCGTACCAAAGAGCGTACTCGCCACGGCAGCAACGTCGCGTTTCTGCTCATCGGCAGTGCCGGTGCTTGACATGGTCGCTGATGTGCCCACGCAAATAAAGTCGTGGCTGCCGAAGGCCTGGCGGCAACGACGGATCAGCAAGGCCACGTCCGCGCCTTGTCGTCCCCGATAGGTGTGCAACTCATCAAAGACAAGGAATCGCAGTCCTTGAGCAGCCTTGACCAAGACCCTGTCTTCGCGACGGGTCAACAATAGCTCAAGCATCATGTAATTGGTGAGGAGGATGTCCGGCGGGCACGTCCGGATCGCCTCGCGGTCGGCGCCTTTCTCCTGTCCTGTATAACGGGCAAAGGTCACAGGACTGCCGCCTTCTGGATAGCCCTGAACCAGGAACTTGCGCAGTTCCTCTTCCTGGCTGTTGGCCAACGCATTCATCGGATAGACGACGATGGCCTGAATGCCATGACCTGACCCTCGGCGCAGAACATGATCAACAATTGGCACAATGTAGGCCAGGCTCTTGCCGGACCCTGTGCCGCTGGTCAATACGTAGGAGGCGCCTTTCTTGGCCTTCCGGATGGCTTCCGCCTGGTGTGCATGGAGAAGCAGTTGCGCGCCGGTGTGGTCCGTGTCCGTCTTATCGATGCGAAAAATCCGCGCGCACTCCGGGTGAAGGACGTCGGCGTCAACGAGATCATCAATGGTGCCGCCTGGGCAAAACGTGGGGTTCAACTGAAGGAGTGGCTCAGGCCACAGTGCGCCATCGTTGAGCGCCTGGTCAACCTTGGCTTGAACACGCGTATCGGCAATCTTGATGAAGCTGCGGGTGTAGCTGGCATAGTCAGCCACGAGCCTGGCCCGAAGGTCGAAGACATCCATACGGTTACTCCTGCTTCCCTCATCAGTCCCCGTGTCCGTCTCTACCGACTAAACGTCCGTGATTTTCTTGCGGAAACGCCAGTGGCTGCCGACCTTCCGGACCGGGGTTTTGCCCTCGTGAACCAGCTTGTAGAAAATCGCCCTTGGCACCCTCATCAGGTAGGCTGCCAGCTCCTCAATCGTAAACACAGCACTTAGGTTGTCGTCCACGACGACAACAAACCCGATTTTAGTCCGAGGTGATGTGGAACACTCCGTAAACGGCGGTAAAAGTAACGTCATTGCACATTATTGCCAGTTGTCCTATCACGAAAGGTCGGCATCTATGGTAATAGATCACTCTTTGATAGTAACCATTCCCTGCAGTTTTTTTTCAGCGCCGAAGGTGGCGCTACCTGAAAAGGCCCAAGGCAAGCGCCCATAAGGTGTGCTACCTTGGGCAGGGAGGAGCTCATCCAAAAAAAGTCCTGAAGGATTACCTAAAAAGCGCACAGGGTGCAAGGCACAAAACGAGGAAGGTCTTGCGTCAAGTTCCATTGCTGCTTTAGGGCTCAGTCAGCCTCGCGATTGGGCCAAAAGAGGCTGAGGCATATGAGCATGGTTGGCACTTTACCCGAAGATTCTGCGGAATCTGCGGATAGAAAAGGGACCGCCCTATAGGTACGCCCGGCAGTACCCGCCATGGGCATTCACCTTATATCTCTTCAACAACGATGGGGCCATCGTCGAATGCAAGCCACTGCTGGACGATGTCGGCGGAGAACCACTTTCCCGCCGAAAAGTCCCTGAGCGAGAAAAAGGCCTTTTCCATCAACGGGAGGGAGGAATGCACCGTGAGCCGGATATCCAACTTCTCGCATAGACCACGCAGCAAGGAAGCCATCTGCTCTGTGCGCACCTGAATTTCCTCCGGCCGGCACTCCTCCTTCACCATCATGGCAAGCAGCAGCCCTGCCGCGCACTGGTAAACGCTGTCCAAGGACGGCAGCGGCGCCATCATTTCGCAACCGATGACGAGGCCACGCTCCTGTTCCACCAGCATCAAGACCACGGGGAAGTAGGGACGCTCTCCTTTGCGATCTTGAATCGGATTCGGCAGCAGGCGGATGTCGGTTTCGAATCCCCCCTCGGCGCGTGGCAGGCGCATGACGCATTCCAGGCGTTTCTCGTCGAGTTCCGGGAAGAACTCCGGCGTAGGCGGTCGCGCGACCTTGACCATGCTTTCCTGCCATTCGCCGTGTGGGTCCTGGCCAAGCGGCGTGCGCATCAGAAAGACATGTTCCTCCATGCCCAAGTCGGTCAGACGTCCGAGCTCGTCCTCATCGTCTTTGAAGCGCGGCGCCACAATGAGAACTTGTTCGAGGGCAATGCAGAGCAGGCGCAGTTCATCGCTGTTCAGCTGCCACAGGACGTGCCCTGGCAGTAAACTGCGGAAGCGAGGCCAGGCCTGTTTGCCACGGAAGCTGAGTTTCAAGGTCTTGATAATTCGCAGGTCTGCGGCATCCAAGTCGTTACGATCATCAAATGACACCTGCAATTGCGAGGTCTTGAAAAATGTATCGGGGGCCGCGGCCGGATTGTCAAGCAAATCAAGAATCTTGAAAAGGTCCTCGGCGCTCCGGTATACGGTGATTGCAAAGTGCTCGCCCGCTTTCCCCAGGACACTGATGAAGTGCTGCGTGCCGTTTTTTGGGTCAACAAAACCCAGATAGGTGTTGTCGTATATCCAAGTCCAGGGCGCCAAATCACGGACCTCGCCGGCCAGCTTGTAGGCGCGCCGCCATTGTTCCATAGTCGGTTTATCGGTACTCAACAGACTTGTCTCCTCATGTTTGAACAGAAAGCGCGGCTTCCGTTTCCGTTGGTTTATGGCAAATACGACGTATCACCGCAGCCGCCTTGGCTGATGCGCGACAGGCGATCAGTGGACGCCTTGGTGGGCATCGCAGCGACGACGCACTACTATCGGCCGACAAAGCGCTTTTTGCCACAAAAACGGCAGAGCGAAGACGTGAAGTTTTTTTATCCGCAGATTGCGCAGATTATCGCAGATTATTTTTTAAGGTTGCTGTTTGGCGGGCCAGTGGCTGTCTGGCAATCCAAGGCGCAAAAGCGGTTGGAAGCCGCTTCTACTCTGCCGGGAAACAGGTGTGCTTGGTGCCGCAGAACGGACTGGAAACAGGTGCCAGTCCACAGTGTCCACAATGTCCACAGTGTCCACTTTATCAATCGCTGACCGCTTACCCCAAAAACATGTTTTGGGACTCAACGCGGCCCGCCTTGCGGCAAAGCTGGGTTATATTACCATGTTCGCCATTTTGAGCATTGGCCGGGCCTTTGCCGACGACGGCGAAGGCACCTCATTTCTGACGCGGCGACATGGACGAACCCATCAACAAAGCGACCCTGCTGGCACAGATACTTGCAGACCCGAAGGCCGCCCGCAAGGCTTTCCGACCGGGCACGATCCCGGTGCAACTCATCCGTGAAATTGCCGCCGACCACGCGACTTACGAAGTGCAGCTCTTCCTCGCAGGCTACATTGACACGCCCAGCCGCATCCTCGAAGAGCTCTTCGCCAAGACCAGCAGCACCGAAATACTCGCCGCCTTGGCGGAAAACCAGCGCACCCCCAAGACCATCTTGCAGCAATTGGCGCGCCATGAACGCCCCGAAGTGCGCTGCGCCGTCGCCGGCGGCAAGGCCATCAGCCCCCAGACCGCGCTAATTCTCAGCGAAGACCCCGACGCAAATGTCCGCGCCACTTTGGCCGAAAACAGCGCCATCACGCCCCGTGTGCAAACCATTCTCAGCGACGACCCGGTGCCCTTCGTTCGCGCCGGTCTTCTCAAATCGTCCCGGCTCGACGACGAAATCTACCGAGCCCTCTGTGATGACCGCGATATCACCGTCCAGGCCAAAGCTCTCCTCGCCCCCCGTCTCAGCGCCGAAATCCAGCTGCAATGGGCCGACACCGACGAGCTCTTCCCCCAGCTGGTCCTTCTGGCCCGCAAACAAGTCCCCGACCCCGTCCTCGAATCCCTTTGCCTGAGCACCCACCGCGAAGTGCAGCTGCAGGCCATACCCCGCAAAAATCTCAGTGCTGATGAAATGCTCGGCTTCGCCCGGCACCAGGACATCGCCGTGCGCGCGCTGGTCTGCCGACAGGAAGATTTGCCGGCCATCGTCCAGCAAATCCTTGCCAATGACTCGGAACCCAGTATCCGCACGCAGCTTGCCCGCCATCCTCGTCTTAGTCACGAAACTGCGCTCAAGCTCATCAGTTACGGCGATCCCGAAATCATCCTGGCCCTGTTGCAGAATCCGGCGGCGCCGGCGGCAGCCGTCGCCGTCCTGGCCGAAACCCAGGACCAGCTCGCGCTCAAGTTCCTCACCGCCCGACCAAACCCGAGCGATGAACTCATCGCCATCATCCTGGAGCATGCCGACGACGACACCCTCTACCACCTCGCTTTCCGCGGCGTCCCCTGTCACGGCATGAGCGCGCCCGTCGCCAAGCGCCTCTCCGACCACCCCTTGCCCACCCTGCGCGCTCTCGCCGCGCAATCCCGGCAACTCCCCATCGCCATCATCGCCAAACTCAGCAACGACCAATCCTGCGCCGTCCGCCTCGCCATCGCCCAGCACCCCGACGCCCCGGAAGCCATCCTCCAACAACTCGCACACGATGCCGACGCCGCAGTACAGGATGCCGCCCAGCACGCCTTGCAGCAACGCGCCAACGCCGCCCGCCAACGAATTATGGCACAGCAGCACAACACCCCAGAAGACGCACCAGCCGACAATGACGCCGCCAACGCCAACGAGAGTAGTGGCGGCATCCTCAAACGCCTCATCCGCAAAGTCACCGGTGAGGGCTGACAATTCTAAGATGACAACACGCATTTTCTTCCACATACCACATCAGGCAACAAGCCCAAAAGGAGAACAACATGGCTAAAAAACCGGTTTCAGCAGGACCTCTGAGCTTTGTCGAAATCGTCATGCGCGCCGACGCAGAGACCATCAAGGCCGCTTATGAGGCCCGCGTCAAAGTTGACGGATTCCTCGCCGAACGCGACGAGGCATACCGCCGCATCGCCGAACTTGAAGCGCAGGTCGAGACCGTCATGGGCGAACCTGGCGTCTTCATCTTCCCGCCGCCGCCCTACCCCGTCGCCGGCTTTGGCAGCGGCGCCAAGCCTGCCGCCAAGAAACCCGCCGCCGCGCCCCACAAACCCGCCGCCCCCACGCCTCAGAAGCCCGCAACACCCGTAACGACACCCGGCGCCGACACCACCAAGGCCAAGCCCAACGAGCCCAGATAAGCACACGCACCCCGCGACCTTTCGTTACTGTCGCCACTGACGCCTTGCCACGCTCTTCTGCGACCCAATCACCTACCTTACATGAAGATACCCACCGACATCAGTATCATTGACCTCCTCCGCCAACGCGAGAGCGAGTTTGTCAAGGTCTGGTCCTGCGAGGAAGGCATCCGCCGCCTCCTGGGCATGGTGGACTATCCCTTCCCCGACCCGCCGCCCCTGCCGTCGCTGCGCAAGAGCAAGAACCGCAAGGCAAGCCGACAGCTCCCCGTCGCTCAAGATGATGTCACCGCCGCGTTCGGCGACGCTCCAGCGAAAACACCCCTGACTCTCCGTGCCCTGCAAGCCCCCACTGAAAACGCCTACCGAATCGTCTTCCGCCGCGGAAATGTCGTTGATTCGAGCTTTCAAAATGACCCGGAGTTGATTAAAATACTCCATGGCCTCAATTTGGCGGATTTCGCACTCCTCAGTGTGGAAACCGTGTCCTTTACATCGTTGTCTAATTGGTGTATCGTCGCTGAACTGTGGAAAAACAGCGAGGAGACACTCAAGGAAGAACAACAAGCATGACCTACCGACAGACCAACCGCCATCACCGCCGCCATGCGTCAGCGCTAACGCCCTGGGAGCTCTTTGTCCAGCATACCCTCCTGCCTTGGGCACGACTGATTCGCGTCGCCAATCTCTTCACGGTCTTCGGCGATCCCATCGCCGGCTATCTCCTGGCCGCGCTGCTACTTGGTAGCGACGTCAATCCCTTGCGCCTCACCACCGTAGCCTTCTGCTCGCTGTTCCTTTACGCCTTTGGCACCATCCAAAATGATTGGTGCGACTTGGCTGAGGACAGGCGCCATCGCCCTGAACGCCCTCTCCCCAGTAAACAGATCACGCCCACAGCCGCCGCATTGGGCGCCCTGCTCTGTGCCGCCGTCGCTCTTCTCCTCGCCTTGCTGCTCGGTCGCCGGCCCTTCTCCGTCGCGCTGGTCATCCTCGTGCTGATCTCTGCCTATAATTTCCGCCTCAAGAAAAGTCTCGGCCCCGGCTCTTTGTGCATGGGTCTCTGCCGCGGCGCCAACGTCCTCCTCGGGGCAGCCTGTGTCGGCTTCCCATTCGGCATCTTCCCGCTGGTTGTTGCCGAAACCGTCTATATCATCAGGGTCACCTGGCTGGCTGACGGCGAAAACCGAGTGCAAATACCACGCGCCGATGTCTACTATCTGCCCCTGTCTTTTGCCGTCGGCACACTGCTCACCCTGCCTTTCCTCTCCCGCGAGGTCTACTCCATCAACAACTGGCTGGGCTTCCTTTGCCTGACCGTGGCGCTCATTTTCACCTTCGGCCTCGCTGCCACCTTGCATAACCGCACCACGCGTCCCGAACGCATGCGCGCCGCCATCGGCATGGCCATCCGCGCACTCATACCCTGGCAAGCCGGCTGGATTGCCCTCTACGGCACAGAAGGCGCCCAATCGCTGGCCATCATCCTGCTCACCGGGCTGGTCTTCTCGTCCATCATCAGCCGCAGCATTTCCATGAGTTGAACCGCGCCACGGCGTCACTGACATCACGCAGCCGGCGCCCGGCCAAGCACTGCCATCATGTCCAAAACGCCGAAAATACTCGCCATCCAATGCGCCGCCCTCGGCTACGACACTGCCAGACAGGACAATATCCTCAGCCAAGCCATCGGCATGTCCTTCCAGCCCCTCCGTCCCGTCTTCCCGGCAGTCACCTGCTGCGCCCAGGGCAGCATCCGTTGCGCGACGGCGCCGCGTGAGCACGGCGTCATCGCCAATGGCTTCTTCAACCGCCAAAGCCGCCGCGTTGATTTCTGGAATCAGTCCGCCCGCATGGTCGCAGGCCCCCGCCTCTGGGCCAATGCCCGCCGCCGAGGCCAACGCGTCGCCATGCTCTGCTACCAACAGAGCCTCGGCGAAGACGCCGACTTCATTCTCTCGCCGGCGCCCATCCACAAACACCACGGCGGCATGATTGACGCCTGCCAAAGCCGTCCCGATGATCTTGGCGACGAGCTTACGCGCGCCGTCGGTCGCCCCTTCCGCCTCCGCCATTACTGGGGACCCCGTGCCGGCAGTCAGTCCAGCTATTGGATCGCCGACGCCACCGCTGCACTCATGCAACGCCATGCACCCGAGCTCATCTTCAGCTACCTGCCCCACCTCGACTACGCCTTGCAGAAATTCGGCCCGGCGCATCCGGCCGGCACGGCAGCCATCAGCGTCCTCGCCCAATGTCTGCAACGCCTCAGCGATGCCGCCCGCCGCTGCGGCTACGAGCTGCTCATCTGGGGCGACTATGCCATCACCGCCGTCAGCAGGCCGGTCTTTCCCAATCGCGCCCTCCGTGATGCCGGGCTCTTTCGTTGCCGGCAGGTCGGTCGCATGAGCTATCCCAATCTCTATGACTCCCGCGCTTTCGCGATGACCGACCATCAAATCGCCCATGTCTTCGTTGATGATCCCGCCGACCTGCCCGCTGTCCGTAGTGCTCTCGCAGCTCTCCCCGGCGTCGAACGCGTGCAGAGCGCCGCCGAAGCCGGTCTGGACCACCCCAACGCCGGCGAAATCGTCCTGACCGCCGAAGCCGACGCCTGGTTCGCATACCAATGGTGGAGCGATGCCGCCGAAGCGCCGGACTACGCCACCCACGTTGACATCCATAACAAAATCGGCTTCGATCCCTGCGAGCTCTTTTGGGACATCCCTTTCCTGCGCAGCAGCAGCGATGCCCGCAAACCTCGCGGCAGCCATGGCCGTGACGACAGCGATGCCGCTTTCACCGCCAGCCCCGGCCTGGCCGAACTCCTCCAAGCCAAAAGCACCCTGGAGCTCGCCCAGGCGCTCAAAGCACGCCTGGAAAAGCCATAAGCACAGACGCCCGGCAATGCACGGAATCTTGTGATAAAACTTTTAACTACCAACAGGTAATCTCTTATACCAAATACAAGCGAAACTCTTCTTCTGCGAAAAGAATTTTTTACCATGGGCTGCTTATCAAGCATTTGTGCATTTGCGCCGTAGGCGCTTAACCATGCTTAACCCCAGGCTTCAGCCTGGGGAAAATGCTCGACTGTAATCGTGCCCCGTGGGGGCACTACCAGCCGCCTGAAAAACCAAACCAATGTATTACGTATATCGTTCTACCACAACACATTGCAGATTAACCAAACACCCGACCGCAACGATGGCCGTCCATCTCCCCGCTCCCTTTTTCAGCAGTAATAGGCCTCAGCTATGATCGTACTCGGCATTGAAAGCAGTTGTGACGAAACCGCCGCCGCCCTCGTCCGCGACGGCCATGAGGTCCTGGCCAGCACCATCTCCTCCCAGGTCCAACTCCACGCCGGCTACGGCGGCGTCATCCCCGAACTGGCCGCCCGCGAACACCTGCGCAATATCTCACCCGTCATTGACGCAACCCTCGAAAAAGCCAGCCTTGACCTCAACCAAGTTGACGCCGTCGCCGTCACCAGCAATCCCGGGCTCATCCCGGCGCTGCTCGTCGGCAACGCCTACGCCAAGGGCATCGCCGCCGCCAAACAAATCCCGCTGGTCGGCATCAACCACTTCATCGCCCACATCTACGGCGCCTTCATTGACCACGCCGAACTGCTCGCCGAGGCCGCCTGCTTCCCCATCCTCGCCCTGGTCGTCTCCGGCGGCCATACTGCCATCGTCGTCATCCAAGCCAACGGACGCGCCCGCATCGTCGGCAGCACCCTCGATGACGCCGCCGGCGAAGCCTTGGACAAAGCCGCCAAAATCCTCGGTCTCGGCTACCCCGGCGGCCCCATTATTGACCGCATCGCCAAAACCGGCAACGCCGGCGCCCATGACTTCCCCCGCGGCCTCACCGGCGCCGCCGGCAAAGCCGTCAAGCCCGAACACCGTTTCGACTTCAGCTTCAGCGGCGTCAAGACGGCCATGCTCTACGCCGTCAAAGACCGCAGTCCCAGCAACCAGGAACTCGCCGACCTTGTCGCCAGCTATCAAGCGGCGGTCATGGACGTGCTTGTCAGCAAGACCAGCGATGCCGCCCGGCATTTCAATACGCCCGTCATCTGCGTCTGCGGCGGTGTCGCCTGCAATAGCTACCTGCGCGAAAAACTCAGCGAGGAAGCCGCCCGTATCGGCCGTCAGCTCGTACTTGCCCCGCCTAAATACTGCACCGACAACGCCGCCATGGTCGCCGGCCTCGCCTGGCATTATCTCCGCCACCAACTCAGCGACGACCTCGACATGCCCACCAGCGCCCGCCTCAACCACGACCTTGGCATCATCCCCTTCGCCCCGCAAGCCAAGCGGTAACACAGCAAGCAAGGCCGTCGTCCCGTGGCCGCACACTTGCGTACGGCTAACCAGACACGGATTTCATAGGAGACTGGTATTTCATACCTTATGTTTTTCGACAACAACCCCAAAATCTTTCACACATACCCCCATACGACAACGAAACCCCACTTGATTGGCCCTTCGTCAGAATCCAACCCCGTAAGTCTGGAGGCACAACAAAATGAACGTCACCATCGCCAGCAACCCCATCAAAGCCACCTTCGATGCCTACGGCAGGCTCGTTGATTTCATCAACACCAATTGCGCGAAAGGCAGTATCCTCGCCGAAGCGCCAAAAACTCCGTTCAGAATGACAATCGAACTCGGCGAAAACAAGGAAGTCACCATACGCCAGGATGCCGTAAAGCCGAAAGTCTGCAAACAATCCAACGCCATCGAATTCACCTACGAAACCTTGGAGTTCTTCGATGGACAACACCAGCTCACAATTCCGATCAGACTTAGCCTCAAGGCGACGATTGTCAACGATACACTCGTTTTTGATGCCGCCATCGCCAACGGCTCCCAGGCCAGAATCCTTGACTTCACCTACCCGGTCATCGGCAAAATCGCCGATTTGGGCACGGGCTTGCCCCCCGCCTTGTTGATGCCATCCCAAGCTGGTTTCCGCATCCAGAACGCACCCGCCTGGCTGGCGGGCATGAGGGAGCATCGCGAAAACTCCCCCAACACCGCAACGCATGTCTATCCGGGTGAAGCATCAATGCAATGGCAAGCGCTGACAGACGACCAAAACTCACTTTTCCTCACTGCTCACGACAGCGATTTCTATCCTAACGAAATCACACAACGAGGAGAAGCAAACAGAAACTTCATCACCCTTGAATTCACAAGAATCATCTGCCTCGAGCCCGGCCGGAACTTCACTTCACCCGAAGCAGTCCTTCACTTCTACAAAGGCGATTGGCATAAGGGCGCCAAGAACTACGCAAACTGGATGAACCAACACAGGCCACCACATGTCAAGCCGGACTGGATCAGAAAGATGGCAGGATACTTCCTCGTCATCAATAAACAACAGTATGGTTACGAAATGTGGCCTTATCACACACTCCCGAAACTCTACGAACTCGCAAAGGCACACGGCTGCGATACCCTCGGACTCTTCGGCTGGTACCACTCAGGACACGACAACCAATACCCGGACCTCGAAGTCAGCCCGACACTCGGAGGAACGCAAACACTCAAGGACAATATCAAGAAAGTGCAAGACGAAGGCGGACACGTAACGCTGTACTATCAAGGACATCTGATTGACGAAACATCAGACTACTTCAGAAACAAAGACGGAAAACGCATCTGTGCAAAAAACATCTGGGGAAATCCATACGTCGAGTTCTACAACAAATCCCATCAATCGGATTTCCTCAAGAACTTCTCGAGAAAAATGTTCGCCATCGCCTGCCCTTCAACACCAGAGTGGCGCGACCTCATGCTTAGACGGCAAGACTGGCTCGCAAAGCTCGGTCCGGATGGATGCCTGTACGACCAAATCGGCGGAATCATCCCATACGTCTGCTTCGACAAGTCGCACGGCCATAAACAGGACAATCCCGCACTTTCAAATACGGGCGGCAGGCGACAACTCCTCAACTCACTCCAGGCACACGCAAAGCACATCAACCCGAACTTCGCATTCATGTCAGAACACATCAACGACCTCTACTCAGGATACCTGGACGCCGTGCATGCTATAGGCGTCGCGCCATCAGCGCCTGGAGACTTCGCAGACGCACACGACAACCCGCACAGCGTCCGAAGAATCAACTACCCTGCACTTTTCAGATACTGCTTCCCGAATGATGTCATCACGACGCGAAACCCCAATCCGCATATCTCAACAAGACTCTCAAATTACGCACTCGCCTTCGGATTCAGGCCAGAAATGGAAATCAGATACCAGGCGGATTGCGACGACGTACTCAATGACAAATACCAGCAGACCCGCGAATACGCACTCAAAATCGCGTCGCTGAGACAACAATTCGCAAACGAACTCCTGCTCGGGACATTCGTTGACAATGACGAAATCGCTTCCTGCGACCCACATATCATCGCAACCTCATTCGTCAACCAAAACACAATGGCAGTCGTCCTCTGGAACGATACGCCAAACCAATATCCGCTCGACAACTTCAAGGCAAAAGAAGGATGGACTGTTGACGCCATCGCCACCTCTGATGGCCCGCTGGACAAGCTCCCGGCAGCAATCGAACCTTGGCAGCTTATCGTCGCCAGATACACGCGATAAGCGCGGACAACCAGATCATTTGCGCCCCCCTCGCAATGGTTGCGTAACCGCGCACCCGTATGTAGCGGCGTCAGCGTCGCGCACATAGTGGCCTACCAGCGACGGAACTATGGACAGGATGGACGCCATGGACGACGGAGTAGCTTTCCAAGATCTTCTAAGCCACAGCGTGACATGACCCTGCAACCGTCAAAAAACCAGCGCGCCGCCAGTATTCCTCCGCAGTGCGCGTTATCCTGATGAGTTCAATGCTCTTCACATAAGAGCCAATATAGATCTTGA
>JAAZKQ010000511.1 GCA_012799755.1 Lentisphaerota bacterium
GCGCAACCCGGATCACATACACGCCGATGAGCGCACAAGCCGCCCCGCAGACAAAATAATAGGGCACCGCATGCTGCTGCCACGGGCCGGTAATCGCCAGAAATATGAGGCCCGGGCCAAAGATCAGTCGGGACACCACCTTCGCGACGGCGCTGGCCAGAAGCATGGGCGCCAAAAGCGCCACGGAATGCTGCGGCATGAGCACCTCGGCCACGAAGAGCACGCCCCCCACCGGTGAATCAAAGATGGCCGATATGGCCGCGGCCGCGCCACAACCGATCAGCAGCGTGCGGTAACGCTGTTCGAGGAAGAAGAAACGGCTGGTGCAGGAGCCGATGGCGGCGCCCGTGAGGACGCTCGGAGCCTCCAGCCCCGCCGAACCGCCCAAACCCACGGAAAGCGCACTGGAAATCACGTGATTGATGCATTCAATTGCCGGAATGAAGGTCTGCCGGCGCTCCAGGGCCGAAATCAGCGGCGAGAGGCTCTTGGCATATTGATGGCCACCGAAGTAGCGTTGCACCAAGTAGGAAAGAGTAATACCCAGCATGGGCAACAGCAGGAACACCAGCAGCCAACCATGACCGCCCAAGCCCTTGGTTGCAGCAACGAGCCACTGGCTGAAATCAGCCAAGTAGTGGACCAGCACATGCAGCACAGCCGCCGCCAGCGCCGTCACCACCCCGATCAGCAAGGCCAGCAGCACCACCAAGCTGTTCTCATGCCATTTTTTCCGCCAAAATTGCACCAGCTGGAAGATGCTCCAGCGGTGGATGGCTCGAATACGCTTTTTCATCTGCCGAAGATGCCCCTTCGCTTCCACACCGGTTATAGTAAGACCGCAAGTCCGGCAGACAGCGCAGCCGGCAAACGACAACAATCAACCTAATACCAAAAGCATGGGGTACTATAATGGATTTACTGCGCAACAAACAAGCCTTCATCTGCGATATGGACGGCGTGCTCTACCACGGCAACGAACTGCTGCCCGGCGTGCCGGACTTCATCAACTGGCTGGTCAGTGAAAAAAAAGACTATCTCTTCCTGACCAATAGCAGCGAGCGCTCGCCCCGCGAGCTCAGCCAGAAGCTGCGCCGAATGGGCCTGGAAGTTGACGAAAAGCACTTCTACACCAGCGCCCTGGCCACCGCCGCCTTCCTCTCCAGCCAACGACCGGGCGGCAGCGCCTACGTCATTGGCGAAGCCGGCCTCATCCATGCGCTGTACCAGTCTGGCTTCTCCATGAACAACGTAGACCCGGATTATGTGGTGGTCGGCGAGACGCGCACCTACAGCTATGAGAAGATCGAGCACGCGGTGGTGCTGGTCCGCCAAGGCGCCAAGCTCATCGGCACCAACCCGGACCTGACCGGCCCCACTGAGCGCGGCATCGTCCCAGCCACCGGCGCCCTGGTCGCCCCCATTGAATTGGCCACCAACTGCAAGGCCTACTTCCTCGGCAAACCCAATCCGCTGATGATGCGCAATGCGCTCAAGGTGCTGGGAAGCCGCCCGGAAGACACCGTTATTGTCGGCGACCGCATGGACACCGACATCATCGCCGGCATTGAATCCGAGCTGGAAACCGTGCTCGTTCTCAGCGGCGTCACCTCCCGCAACGATCTCTGCCGCTTCGGCTACGCGCCCGCCCATATCCTCAACGGCGTCGGCGATATCCCGGCCGGCAAGGAATAAGCAGCAAACTGCCGACGGACTGCCGCCTTTTTTCGCGGACGCGACGGAGCGATAAAATCAGACGGAGCAGACGCATTCGTCCGATACTCTTCATTTAACTATTTTTTCATGGCGCTTTGAGCCTCAGCAAAACAGCCTCTTGCCTTTGCGGCATTTCGTCGCCGCGAAGCGGCAGAAGCGCTGAAGGCGCAAGACATACCAGCCCAGGGCAAGCAC
>JAAZKQ010000512.1 GCA_012799755.1 Lentisphaerota bacterium
GCGTGCCGCATAGCAGACACGAAAGATGGTTTCCATTGCAAGGCAACAGAAAACAGCCAGTGATAATCGTTGTTGCTGTCAGCTACTATGGACAATATGGACAATATGGGCAGTATGGACGGTGGGCGAGCAGGTGTTGTCGTCCATCGTGTCCATAATGTCCATGTTGCGCCGAAGGCGCTTAACCATGCTTAACCCCAGCCTTCAGGCTGGGGTGGCGAGCTCCCCGTGAGGCAGTGCCTTGTAAAGGCACTACAGCAGAAAAAGACCACCGGCACAACCGGTATCAATAACAGACCGATTACGATAGAAAAAATCTGCGGATAGAAAAAGGTTGCAAAAGGCCTGCCATCCTATATGCTGAACACGGCATTATCATTGTTGCCGACGCCAAGGATTTTGCGGTCATTGACCGCAAAATTACTTCTGCCCGGTCAAGACATTGTTTCACGAGAATAAAAGAGAAACCGCCATGCCCCAGCGCAACCAATTCCGGAAAATCGCCGCTGTTCTTGTCATGCTTGCTGCGGCGGTCGTGCTTCGCGCGCAAGACAACGCTGCGCCTGCTTTGCCCACCATGCCGCTCACGGCCGACGAGTTGGCCGCACAGCGCTATTTGCGCAGCATCACCATAGACCTGGCCAAAGAACGCGAGAACGACACCTGGCGGATCGGCGGCTCACAGCACAACAACCTGTCCAAACGCTACCAGCTGGCCTTCAGCGGCTACGCGGCGGCAGCGCTGGGCATGCGCACACCGGCCTACCCCGCCCTCACGGTCGCGATCATGGACGACATCATTCAGCGCATGCTCAAAAAGGACGTCTGGGTTTACGTCAAAGACTACTGGGGCGACAAACCGTGGTTTCCCGACCCCTGTTATGACGAAAACATCATGTACACCGGCCATCTTCTCCAACTCCTGGCCTTCTATGAACTCTTCTCCGGCGATGACAAATATCGCCGCGACGGCTTCGATTTCGTCTGGGACGACAAAACCACCATCCACTACGACGTCCAGAAGCTCATTGACGTCACCGTCAGGCAAATGCGCGACAACGACTCCGGCGGCGTCTCCTGCGAACCCGACCTGATTTTCTTCCCCTGCAACAACCACCCGCAGATCGCCCTCTTCATCCACGAGCAGTTCGGCCTGGGCAACTGGCAGGCCGAACGCCGGCGCTGGGAACAGACGGCCCTCAAGAGTTACGCCGGGCCGCTCCTGGGCGGCGGCGCCATCAAACTCGTTTACCAGCGCAAGTACAAACTCATGCTCCCGCGCGGTCACATCGGCCTGGACGGCTGGTCGCTCCTCTGGTATCAGCCCTGGGCGAGCAACCTGGACGACGCCCGACGCCTCTGGCGGGAATCCGTCAAATGCATCCAGTGGGACAACTTCAGCAGCGAGACCGAAGACGTCTGCCGCGGCAAAGCCACCTGCATGGACCCCGCCAATGTTCCTCCCACCGCCACCGCGTCCTTTATGGCCGCAGCCGCCCGGGCCCTTGGCGACGACGCCACCGCCACGCGCTTCGAAACCTTCCTGGACCGCTACCTGCGCCGCGACAACGACATGTTCTACCTGGACCTCGACCGCGAATGGCGCATCGGCTGCAGCGCCAACCGCATCACCGCCCTGGCCATCCGCAATGGCAGCGACTTCCGTACCC
>JAAZKQ010000513.1 GCA_012799755.1 Lentisphaerota bacterium
CGCCATAATCTGCGATAATCTGCGAAATCTGCGGATAGAAAAAAACTTTCGCGCCTTCGCGTAAAACAAATAATCTGCGGATAAAAAAATGCTCAACAGCGCGGCCATCACTCGACCGCGAAGCTGAAGAGATCGGCCTCTTGCAGACGACAGCGCAGACGGAAGACATCGCCGGGCCGCAGGGGCAGCTCCGACCGGCCACCCCAGGTCGGAACATAGCGGAGAGTGTCGCCATAGAACAGATCGTGCTCGGCGAAGCTCGCGCCGGGCAGAGCCTGGCCATCGCTGTCGAGCAGTTCCACGGCCATGCTGCCGCCGGCGCTGGTGGCCACATTGAAGGACAGAACGCCGCCGCCGTAGGTCAGCGTCTTGGAAGTCCACTCGCCACCGAACAAGCCGCTGTGCAGCGACACGAAACCGTCGGGACGCATGACGTAGCGGCGGCCGCTTTGCGCATGATAAAGCGACAGTTCTGTCGGGCCGGTCTGGACAATGTTCCGCGCCAGGTAGTTCGAACGATTGCCCCAGCGCACCGGGTCCAGCCCGGGAGTGATCCACGCGCCGGGGAAAGGCCGGAACAAGGGGCCGCCCGCGCGGGAGAAGCATAGACTAATATCCGTGGCGCAGCCGCGCTCGCCGAAGAAGCGGGTCGGTGTGCCGATATAGAGTTGCGGCGCGCGGCAGTACGGCGCCATTTGGCTGACGTAGAGATGCTCGTCCTCACGATTGAGCGCCATGAGCTACACGGGCTGCCAATGGCGGAAGTCATCGCTGGTCGTCTTGAAGATCGCGCGCAGTTTTTTCCCCTGTATGGGCTCAAACACCCGATAATAGAGTACATAGCAGTTCTCGGCTACGGACCAGAAAGCCACATTCTGCGAATCAAGAGCCCACGCTTTGTCCTTGAGCGGCGGCATGGCCGGCGTTTCCCCGCAGGGCCGCCAGTGTATGCCATCCGGCGAAGTGAAGGCGAAGAGCCCACCGCCAGGCTGGACGCCGCCCAGCGCCTTGAAGCGCTCCTCCGGCGGACAGCCCGGTTGTTCATCCAAAAACGGCGCAAAGTTATGGGTGGCCATCGTGCCCGACCAAACCGCATTGGCGGCTTTATTGGGAAAGAGCCCCAGCTCCGGGCAACGCCAGGTCCGCCCGTCGTCGCTCTCCGCATAGGCGGTATATTCGCCGGGATTGCCGTCCTGCAGCATCTGCGCGGCATCCGTCAGGGGCAGCTGCCCGCGATAGTAGAGGCGGTAGATGCCGTCCGCATGGATGACTGTCTGATAATGGCCTCGCGGCTGCGTCGGCTCCTCGGGCTGCTCCTGGGGCGAATGCAGCCGGAAATGCAGGTCGCCGACACGCGCCTCGCTGTGAAAATCGTCAATCAGCAACTCACGGCAATGTTTAAGCAGATAGGGGCGGTCCATGATGGTGTTTCCTCAATCCTCAACGACAAGTCTTGACATGCAAGTATGCGATCACGGCGCGCATGGCGCCTGCTGAAATATCGTCCATTCTCTGCCGGCTGCCGGCGGCATTTCTCCCCTCAGCCTGGTGTAGACACGGCGCTACGGCGCAAAGACCGTCGCCAGGTAGTCAGGTCGCGCCATGAAAGGCCGGCAAAGCGACACCGCCGCCATGCCCGCCGCAAAGGCCTGCTCAATATGCTCGCGACGGCGGACACCGCCAACCAAAATGATCGGCAGCGAGCTGCCGCTTTGCGCCCGCAGGCGGACCGCATTGTCAAGAAAATAGGGTTCGGCGCCGCCGGGCGGCTCCGGCGGATTGGGATGGTAGCCGCTGAGTTCCAAAGCGTCAACGCCGCAGCTCTCGCAAGTACGCAGGACCTGGCACATGTCATGGAAATAGGCCTCGCTATCCTCGCCCTCGGCCAGGTTGTCGCCGTTGATTTTGATCAGCAGCGGAAAATCGTCGCCGCAGGCGGCGCGCACGGCTTCCAGCACCTCGCGGATAATGCGGAAGCGGCGCTCACCGTCGCCGCC
>JAAZKQ010000514.1 GCA_012799755.1 Lentisphaerota bacterium
ACTACCCGCTGGCCTACACGGCGCCGATGCAGCGCCTGCCCAACGCCGGCAAGGGCAAGGTGCTGGCGACTGTTGCGCTGCCCTATCAGGCGCCGGCGCTGACGGGCGAGCCCAAGCCTGATGCCAGTGACGGCTTTGACTACAACGCGCCCAATGCGCGCTTTGCGTCCATTCACTCCAACCCGCCCGGAGTCTATGTGGACAATCCGTCGCTGCTTTATGCCGAGTACGGCAAGGGCCGCGTGGTCTATTCGGCGGCGGCCTTTGAGGCGCACGACCGTCCCGCCAATGGCGCGGTATTGGTCAATATTCTGAACCTGCTTACGGATGATCTTGGCGGCTGGAGCTTCAGCGCCGAGGCGCCCGCGCAGGTGGAAATCGTGCAATTCACCGTGGCCGACAAGAAGAGGCACTACGTCAATTTCATCAATTCGGTGGACGCTTTTGAGCTGCCGACCTTGTGCGACATGAAGGTCCACGTACGCGTTGCCGGCAAGGTCAAGCAGGTACTGTCCTTGCCCGAGGAAAAGGCGATGACTTTCGTCGAGAAGGACGGCTGCGTGGAGTTCGCCGTTGAACGCCTGAAAATCTGCCGCTCCTTTGCAGTTGACTGGGAATAGGCGGGGTGTTTTTTATCCGCAGATGTCGCAGATTAGCGCAGATTATTTTTAGGGTGGGCTGTTTGGTGTAGGGGCGGCCTGTATGGTTGCCCTTCCTATCCGCAGATTGCGCAGGTTGGCGTTTCGTGGCCGCACGCTTGCGTGCGGCAATGAGGGCGGCTCGCTTCGTTTGCTGAATCGCCTGAGCAAACTGATCAAGATGGGAAAGGGGCGTTATATTAAGCACTTTCGACGCGTGCGCGTCCCTCCCCTGCCGGTCATTGGCAGGGGCGATTTGAGAGAGACGAAGCTCCCACGAGAAGCGCAGCTATGGACGGATTTGGACGCTTTTACCGCCTGCATTGTCATGTGCGACATTATCCTTGGGGCTGCCGTGCTCACGGCGAACGACAGCCATACATTGCCGACTTACTGGGTGAGAGCGCCGCGCCAGGCCAGCCGTGGGCTGAATTGTGGCTGGGGGCGCACCCGTCGCTGAGCGCTGAGGTCGTGACGGAGTCCGGCGAGGAGAATTTGGCGACTTTCATTGACGCGCATCAGGAGGAAATCTTGGGTGCGACGACCTTGGCGGCGGGCTTTCAGACCCTGCCGTTTTTGTTGAAAGTGCTCAGCTGCGAGCGACCATTGTCCATCCAAAGTCACCCGGACAAGCAGAATGCAGTGCGCCTGCATGCCTTGCGGCCGGAGAAGTATCCCGACGACAATCACAAGCCCGAGCTTCTCATTGCGCTGACGGATTTTCGGGCTTTGGCCGGTTTTCGCGAGCTTGATGCGGTGTTGCCGCAGTTGTCGCGTTTGAAGTCCTTGGCGCCGTGGTCGGCGGTCTGGCAGGAGGCCTCGGAGTTGACGCTGCGGGTCCTTTGTGAGACTTTGCTGCTGTTCCCGGGCAGTCTGATGCGACCGATGCTGCGGGCTTTGCGTCGCGAGCTTAGTCTGCTGAGCGACGTGACGTTTGAGGATCGCCTCTGTCTGGATTTGCTGGACAGCGCTCCTGCCGATCGCGGCGTGCTCTTTGCTTATATCCTCAACCGGGTCAAACTGCGTCCCGGCGAGGCGATGTTTATTCCGCCGGGCGAGCCCCACGCATACTTGCGGGGTACCGGCATGGAATGCATGGCCAATTCAGACAATGTGATTCGGGTTGGGCTCACGCCCAAGCCCATTGACGTCCCGGCTTTGGTCAGCACAGTAAAATTTACGGCGCGGGCGGTGCAGCCGGATTGTGGTGAGGAAATGGCGCCGGGACAACAGCTGTACCGGACGCCGGCGCAGGAATTCCAGGCCCTGATGCTCCGTGACGCATCCTTGGACATTGCGCAACGACCGGTCGTGCCGGGCGTCTTTCTGGTCCTGTCCGGCGCGGTGGAATTGAGTGCGCCGGGGATGACACCCTGCGTTGCCAAGCGTGGCAGCAGCTGGTTGCGACCGGCGGCACTGACTGCGGGCAGCCTGCGCCCGCTGGAATCCAACACCTGCGTGGTCTGGGCGGAGGGCGTGGTGTCCGACCAAGCCGAGGAAAGAACGTGATTGGACAATTGGGAAGCTTGTCCGCAAAACCCGTCGCCTGACGTGGTTTTTTATTTGAGTTTATTGCCGCGACTTAGGCAAAATCCGCGGATTCCGCCGATTGCGCGCGCGGCGCTGATTTTCCGGGTGGCAATCCCGGATTTGGAGCCAAGTGGATTTATAGACAAACAAGGCACAGTAGAGTTATGACGCAAGACAACAACAAGGACTTTGGCAGGCTTTTTGAGGCCGGCTTGGACAAATTGACGACGACTCTCCGCACAGGGCAGCGCGTTCAGGGTGTCGTCAGCATGATTGGCAAGAGCAGCGTTTTTGTTGATCTAGGGACGCCTGCCGATGGTTATCTTGATCGCAAGGACCTGCTGGACAAAAATGGCGAGTTGACGGTCAAGGTCGGCGACAGCATTGACGCATTCTGCATGGGCTGGACGGATGATGGCATCAAGCTGGCGCTGCGCATGAGTGGCGACGCGGTTGATTCGTCCGTTGAAGATGCCTACAACGCGGGCATGCCGGTGGAGGGTAAGGTCACGGCTGAGCGCAAAGGCGGCTTTACCGTGCAGGTCGCCAATAGCGAGGCGTTCTGTCCCTTCTCGCAAATAGACGCCCGCGGCGTCAAGAAGGAGCCGGCGGAGTATATCGGCGAGCGTTTTTCCTTCGCCATCACGGAATACAGTGAAGGCGGCCGGAACATCGTCTTGTCCCGCCGGCGCATCTTGGAGAAGGAAGCGGCGAAGAAGCGCGAAGAACTCAAGGAGCACTTGGCCGTCGGCGACATTGTGGACGGCGTGGTAACCAAGATTATGCCCTTTGGGGCTTTTGTTGACATCGGCGGCGTCGAGGGCATGGTGCACGTCAGCGAGATGGGCTGGAATCGCGGTTTGAAGCCGGAGGAAGTGGTTTCAGAGGGCCAGGCCGTACAGGTGAAAGTGCTGGATATTGATTGGGGCGATGCCGCCGGCGACAAGCGCGAGCGCCTGGCCTTCAGCATCAAGCAGATTGAACAGCATCCCTGGGAGCGCGTGGCAGAGGATGAGAGCTATGCCGTGGGCAGCAAACGGCGCGGCAAAGTCACCCGCCTGGCGGATTTTGGCGCATTCATTGAGCTTGAACCGGGCATTGAGGGCTTGGCGCATATTTCCCAGCTGGGCGCCGAAGGACACGTCAAGCATCCCTCGGAAGTGGTCAAAGAGGGCGACATGGTTGACGTGACTCTCTTGGACGTTGACCCTGAGCGGCGGCGTATTGGCTTGTGCATTGGCGAGCCGAAGGTCAAGGGCGAAAAGGCCGCCGAACTGACGCATGAAGAAGCTGCGGAAGTGGCAGTGGTCAACGCCGGTCAGCGTTTGGAAGGCGAAGTCGAGAGCGTGAAGCCCTTCGGCGTCTTTATCAAGCTGCCCAATGGCCAGACCGGCCTGCTGCACATCAGCCAGACGGGCTTGGCCGGCGATGGCACCCTGCAGGTTCGAGCCTTGTACAAGGCCTATCCCCTGCGGAGCAAAGTGCAGGTGATCATCCGTGAAATCGCCGGCAATCGTATTTCGTTGACCCTGCCGGAAACCATGGAGCAGGAATTGGGGCGGCTGACGGTGACGGACCACAAAGACAGCCAGGGAGCGAGCTTTGGCAGCCTTGACGACGTCTTCGGGGGACTCAAGCTCTGAGCTCGTCAGCGCTGAGCGAAAGGGCCGTCTTGCCCTGTCGAATTGGAACAATGATGGACAGAACGTGTCATAACGGCTATTCGCCGACGCGTGATAGATGTCTTTAACATAAGGGGCCGCATGGTGGCGTGGCACAAGCCGGCACCAGGTGGCCTGTTGATTTTTGTAAAATCAGGTCAGCCTGATTGCCGAGAGAAAAGCGAGGCAGGATAATGAGTGCAGACAATAGCAACACACAAGCAGGGGAAACGGATATCAACGCAGCAGCAGCCGCGACTCCAGATGAGCAGGCAGTCGGCAGCAGCGAGACGGAAAAGGACAATGCCGTGTTCGATTCGATCTTCAGCAAAAAGAAACATGCCGCCGATGAGATGACTGCGGATGAGGTCGGCGCCCAGACCGCCGATGCTAGCGCCGCTGACGATGCCGCCAAAAAGGCGCCGGAACAGCCCGACTACCAGGCGCAACTCGCCGATATGACGGACAAATTGCTGCGCAGCCGGGCCGAATTTGACAACTACCGCAAGCGCATTACCCGCGAGTTCGGCGACGTGCGTGAGCAGGCCAAGCAGCGGACGATAGGCGAGTTCCTCCCCGTTTACGACACTTTCATTCTGGCGATCAGCCACATGGAGACGAGCAGCGACATTGAGTCCATCAAGCAGGGCATGCAGATGATTCTGACCGAGTTTGAGCGGACCTTTGAATCTCTCGGAGTGAAGGAAGTTGCCGCCGTGGGCGAGCCTTTCGATGCGCGTTTTCATGAAGCCGTGGCGCAGGAGGCCAGCGACAGCGTACCCGAGGGCACGGTGATTCGCCAGTGGAAATCGGGCTTTACGGTTGGCGAGAATCTTCTACGCCCGGCGACGGTCGTGGTCAGCTCGGGTAAGGCCGGCGAGACCGCCGCTGAGGCCATGGCGGCTGCTGAAGATAACGGCGACGACGAATAACGGCGCCATGCCCGCAACAGGGATGACATTCGCAGCGAATAGATAGGTGCTGGATAATGGCAGAAGACTTTTATACGATCTTGGATGTTCCCCGGAATGCCAGCCAGGAAGATATCAAAAAGGCATATCGCAAGCTGGCCATGAAATACCACCCTGATCGCAATCAGGGAAACAAAGAGGCCGAGGAAAAATTCAAGCAGATCTCGTCGGCGTACGAGGTGCTCAGTGACGAGCAGAAGCGTCGGCGTTACGACCAGCTGGGGCACAACATGTACACCCAGTCCGGTCAAGGTGGCACCGGCGGCATGAGCCCGGAGGACATTTTTGCGCAGGCCTTCGGTGGCAGCGGGGCTGATTTCTTCAGCAGCTTTTTTGGCGGCGGTGGACGCTCGCAGCCTAGTGGTCCGCGCAAGGGCGATGACCTGATTTACGAATTGCAGATTGATTTTGAAGAGGCGATGTTCGGGGCGGACAAGGAGATTACTTTCCCACGTTCGGATACCTGTTCGAGCTGCAACGGCAGTGGCTGCGAGAAAGGCAGTTCGCGGCGGACCTGTCCGCAGTGCAACGGTCGTGGTCAGGTGACGATGTCACAGGGCTTTTTCAGCATTCGCCAGACCTGCACGCAATGCCAGGGCAGCGGCTCAATCATTGAGAAGCCCTGCACGGAATGCCGCGGCCATGGCGTGGTGCAGAAAACGCGCCGCTTGCAGGTGCATATTCCCGCCGGTGTGGATACCGGGTCGCGCCTGCGCATGAGCGGCGAGGGCGAGGCCGGCGAGCAGGGCGGCCCGGCCGGTGATCTCTACGTGCGGATCTTTGTGCGCAAGCATGAGGTCTTTGCCCGTGATGGCGATGACTTGCATTGTGACGTACCCATTCCATTTCATGTGGCGGCGCTGGGCGGCAAGGTCGAAGTGCCGACCATCAACGGCAAGACCGAGCTGACCATCCCTGCCGGCATTCAGTCG
>JAAZKQ010000515.1 GCA_012799755.1 Lentisphaerota bacterium
GTCATCAGGCCGTAATTGCGCACATGCCAGTAGGTGGGGTAGCAGTGGTTCGCCGGGTTGTCCATGATGCAGATGCCGACCGTGCCGCCGGGGACGGGGCCGTAGTAGTCGCACCATTCTGCGCGCTTGCCCCAGGTTTCGCTTTCACCGACTGCGCCGTAGGAGTTGACGATGGTGCCGGCGCCGGACGCATCCATGGAGCTGGCGACGCGGATGGAACAGATGCCGCCTTCCTTGGTGTCACCGAAGGTTACCGGGCTGTTGGTCGCCTTGAAACGCACGCTCATATCAACCGCGCGGGCGCTGGCGGGAAGCATGTAGAAGACGTACTCGCGTTCTTCCTCCAACAGTTTGTTGCCATCGCCGGACAACCAGTCGCAGCTGAGGGCGATACGCGCCCGCACCGGACCGTTTTCCAGGATGCGGGCCTCTTTGCAGAGGACGCGTCCATGGCCGTCCTGTTCACCCCAGCCGTCCGTGCCATTGACATCACCCCAAGCCGTCCAGAAGCTCTTCTGGTGCGGGTGGTCTTTGGGTTCGCCCTCAACGTCGGGAATCATCGGGTAGGCGCGGGTCATGGTGCTGCCATAGGGGCCGATCACGGGGAAGAGAAAGGGCTTGGCCCACTTGCTGCCATAGTGCAGGGTGGTGAACAAGGCGCCGCCATAGAGGACGTCAATCTGCTCGTCGTGTTGCTTGAGCGTCACGCCGCTGGTCGGCGCGGCGCCCTCACAGAGCTCGTAGCTCAGCTCGCTCTTTGCCGGCAGGGAGTCAATGATGAAGGCCAGGGCATTGGCGCCATTCTGCGTAAAAACCTGCGCCGGCAGCACTGTGCCATCGGCGGCTTTGAGCGATACGGCCTTGCCGACAGGCAAAGCGCAGGCGACGCTGACGGGGCAATGCATACGCGCGTGTGGACCGGTCTTGACGGTGATCTTTGTGCTCATACTGGGTCATTCCTCTGGCTATGGGGGGGTGGATGTCGGTCGCCACGCTGACGACCGGAGATAAGGCGCTAGTAGCATCCGGCCTTAACGGCCGGCGGTAAACTCATAATATCCCACAAGTTGCAGATATTCAATCTTGCGGTTGATCAGATCAACAAAGCTGTTTTCCAGGTCGGTTTGGGTACGGACCAGTTCCAAGATGTCTATTTCGCCGTTTTCCCAGCGGTCGCGGTAGAGTTCTTCTTTGCGTTCTTGCAGCTTGCAGAGGTTTTCCTGCAGGGCCACGGCGCGGGCGCTTTCATCCAGTCTTCGTTGGTAGTTGCTGAGGCTGGCGGTGACTTCCTGGGAGAGAATGAAATAATCGTGCTGGTTCGTGGCGATGCGGTTCTGGGCCTGCTGCCAGCGGGCGGCGTCACTGCGGCGGCCGATTTCCCAGTTGAGATTGAGGGTGAGAGTCTGTTCGTCAGTGCCGTTGAAGTTGAAGCCATCGCCATCGCTGACCTGGCGGTGCGTCACGGCGACGCTGAGGTCTGGCAGTCGCTGGCTGTCCCGAATGTCCAAAAGCCAATGCAACTTGCGTTTCTCCAAGCGGTTGTTGAGCATTGGCTCGAGGTTTTCGAAGGCGTAGCGGAGATCGTCAGTCAAGTTGACATGGTGCAGTTCGAAGCTGAAATCGCCGGTAATCGCCAATTGGTCCTGAACAGGGAAGCCGATGCGCTCCTTCAGGCTATCCAGGCCATTGTCAATGGCGCGTTGCGCGGTGTTGACGGCCTGCTCATTTTCGGGCACGCGGATTTCGGCGGTGAGGATGTCCAGGGGATTTTCCCGTTCGCGAGTCAGCATCAGATTGCGGCGGGCGTTTTCCAAGGCCCGTTGCTTGACCATCAGGGATTGCTGTGCCTGAATGATGTTGTAGTATGCCAGCTTCACGTCCAGCGCCAGGCGGCGGCGGGTTTGATTGAGGTTATTGAGGGCGCTGAGTTCGTCAACCATGCTTGCCTTCAGGTCGTAACTGGTTTCCAGCGCTGTACGTCCACCGAGAAGTTGTTTGGATAGTTGCACAGCAAAGGCTGAGTCGTTGAAGCCACGGCCATTTTCCCGCTCCGCCGTCATCCAGCCGCGCAGGGTCAGGCCGGATTGAAATTCCTTGCTCAGGCTGACTTCACTGCTGTTGACGCCGGCTTGCAATGCCTGGCTGTCACGCGCGCCGAGGGTGAAAGCGAAGCGGGCTTCCTCAATAACAGTCTGGAGTTTCTGGTTTTTGACTGTTACGCGCTGCTTCGCCAGCACCGGCGAATGCTCCAGTGCGTAGTCAATGCAGTCTTGCAGCGAAAAACGCTGCACCTCGTCGGCTGCCGTCAGAAACAGGGGTGTGACTATACATAGCGCCAGGCAGAGGCTGCGCAGCAGCGGCGCAACGCTCGCCGGAAAGCGAAAAAACTTGGCTCTCATGTCTTCAATCTCAAATGCTGGCTGCCCTGACACATGGTTTTGACAATTGTGTGTTTCGGGCTTGCTGTCTGGGGTGATGGTCGCGTAGTGGGCCCAAAAAAGCAGGGGAGCGGGGGCTGCTTAGGCGAGTGTCAGGCCGTGAAGGCTTTGTAGGCGGCGGCGTCCATGAGCGCCTCGACTTCGCTCAGAGAAAACTGGTCAATGCGGCAAATCCAGCCTTCGCCTTCCGGGCTGCTGTTAATCAACCCGGGTTCTTTTTCCAGGCGGCTGTTGACCGCGATGACCCGCCCTGCCACGGGCAGGAAAACGTCCGACGCGGCCTTGACCGACTCGACCACGCAGAGTGGCGCATTGGCGGCGATGACCGCGCCGATGGCCGGCAGTTCGACATAATTGAGCTCGCCGAGCTCTTCAGCGGCAAAGGCCGTAATACCCACGGTGGCCTCGGCACCTTGGCATTCGATCCACTGGTGTTCATTGCTGTAACGCTTCATTCGTATTTCTCCGTTGCTTCATTGATTGCTGTGAGCAAGCCGTTGCTTCCTGAGCTGCGGATGGCCTTGTAAAATCACTGAATGTGGTCATATTTGCAAACGGACTGTAGGAAAATAGTTTGAAATGCTCGTAAGCAGGCCGGCTTTTTTCAGAGCGGGGCGCTTGACAAGTAGCTCGTCAACCGATATGATGTAAAGACGCGACGGAATTATACGCAGCCCGGTGTGGATGCGAGAGCGGTCGCGAGTTGGTTTCTACGGTCGGAAAGTTTTTCGAGAGAGAAAAGGGTTTGTTTTTGGGTTACTTTCTGGTTAGGTAGCCTCATTGTACTTGGCTGAGGGTCAACAACACAACAACGGGAGTAAGAAATGATTAGTGTTCCACAAATTATCGTCATGATCATTGCTGGTATTGGTGCTTTCATTGGCATGAGCAAACAGAAGGAGGGTGCGACGTGGGGGCAGCCCCTGGCCATCGTGTGTGCGATAATAGCGATTGTCGCCGCCTTGTGGAGTGCTATTGGGACGATGACAGGCGCGCCCAGCAAGCAGGCCGGCGAGCGTGAAATTGAGTTCCAGAAGGTCCAGACCCGCAAACTTGGCATGCACTTGGCAGAGAAGTACGCCGGTTCCAAGGCCATTGTCATTAAAGACCCCTTCAACACCGACGCAAGCCGTCCCAACCCCTTGCTTGATGGTCTGAAAGCGGGCATTGGTTCATCCATTCAGATTGTTGCTGAAGTCTTCCCGCCGCTGCCCGCCGGCTATAACGAAGGGGGCGAAGGCGAGATGATGGCTCCGATGGAAACCTGGTACACCGCCAAAGTCATGCAGGACATTCTGAAGAATGCCAATGTTGATTATGACATGGTCATCACCTGCATCGTCTTGCCAGCCGGTGGCTTGATCCACCTCAAGGGCAAGAAAGTCGTCTTTGCCGGCGGCAGCCCCTACGAGTATGCCGCGGCCATCGCCAACGGCCTGGTCGTCGCCGCAGTCACCTACAAGCCGGATGCCGAGTACGACGACAAGCCCGTCCCGTCCGACCTGCAAGTGGCCTTTGACAAGCGCTACGTGCTGATCACCACTGATAACATCAAGGAAGTCGCCGGCAAGTACGCCGAGCTCTTCAAGCAGAACTAAGCTCAGGCTGAGTATCTGTTGTTTCTTTGTGGCCCATCGGCAAGTGCCGGTGGGCCATTTGCATTATTTTCGGGCATGGTCTGGCCAAGCATGGAGGTTTCCCGGTGGTGCATCAGCCGCATAATGAGCAACAGTTGCAGTTCCCTCTGCTTTGGCATGGTCGTTTGTTGACCGTGGCGCCTGGCGATGACGTCGCCGCCGCTGTGGAAGGCATCTACGGCGGCATGCAGCTTGCTGATGGCGTGATCAAGCGTGGGCGCTCGTCCAGCGGCGGCAAATACCAGTCTTGGGAGCTGCACGCGCAGCTGCCTGATCGCGCTACCATGTTGGCTTTATTTGCGGCATTGGAGGCCATTCCCGGCGTCAAGATGCTCCTCTAAGTTTGCGAGCCGGCCGTGATCAGGTCCATGAAAGAGAGTAAACGAAGATGAAAATAGTTGTGCTTGATGGCTACACCATGAACCCGGGTGATCTGGACTGGCAGGAACTGCGCGACCTCGGCGCGGAGTGCGAGGTCTATGAACGCAGCTCGGCGGCGGAAACCGTGAGCAGGGCTGCCGGCGCGGAAATCGTCCTCAGCAATAAAACCGTGCTGAAGCGGGCCGAGATCAGCCAGTTGCCCCGTCTGCGTTACATTGGTATTCTGGCCACGGGCTATAACGTCGTTGATCTTGAGGCTGCACGCGAGCGCGGCATCGTCGTTACTAATGTGCCGGCCTACAGCACGGCATCAGTGGCGCAGACGGTTTTTGCCTTCATTCTTGAACATTGCCAGCAGCTCGCCCGTCATGCCGAGGCCGTGCGGGCAGGGCAGTGGTGCCGTTCGCAAGACTTTTCCTTTTGGTTGACGCCATTGACGGAATTGACCGGCAAGACCCTGGGTGTTGTCGGTTTGGGACGCATCGGCATGGCCGTGGCCGAGTTGGGGCACGCCTTTGGCATGAATGTCTTGGCAAACTCGCGGTCGCCCAAGCCTGCTGCGCCGGCCTGGCTGAAACAGTGCGATTTGAATAGCTTGCTGAGCAATTCGGACTTTATCAGCCTGCACTGTCCCCTGACTGAGGCGACTGCCAAGCTGATCAACGGCAAGACGCTGGCGCTTATGCGGCCAACAGCATTTCTAGTCAATACCAGTCGCGGTGGCGTGATTGACGAGGACGCCCTCGCCGCCGCCCTCCACGCCGGTCGCCTCGCCGGCGCTGGTCTTGACGTGCTTACCCAAGAGCCACCGGCAGCCGAGTGCCCGCTATTGACGGCGCCGAACTGCCTTATCACCCCGCATTATGCCTGGGCGACCTATGAGGCGCGACAAAGGCTCTACCGCGTTGCCGTTGACAATATCAGGGCCTACTTGGCCGGCAAGCCACAAAACGTGCTGGCGTAAATACCTGCGCCGCAGACTCGATAGAAATGAGTTCCATTGCCCTTTTGGCCGCAGTCAGCTTTGCCGACAGCGGCCAAAAGGGCCGAGGAACGCGGACATCAATGACGCTTCACCCAGGGCGGCGCACACTTTTAGTGTGCTTGCCCTGGGCTAGTATGTTTCGCGCTTTCAGCGCTTCCGCCGCTTCGCGGCGATGAAATGCCGCGACGACAAAGGTTTGTTTTGCTGAGGCACAAGGCATCACGGAAGTTGTTTCGTAAAAAAGTATTGGCCAGAGCAAGCCGCCAGGCCGGCTGAATGGCTTGCTTGTCATCGTATCATTCGCTGCGCAGGGCGTCCACGGGATTTTTGTTGGCTGCCTGGTATGCGGGGTAGATGCCGAAGATCAGGCCGGTGGCGGTGGAAGCGAAGACGGCGATCAGCAGCAGGGGAAGACTGAAGACGATGGGCAGGTGCAGAAACTGACAGGTGATGATCACCACGACGGCCGCCAGGATGACGCCAAAGATGCCGCCGGTTACCGAGATGATCATGGCTTCGGAGAGGAACTGCCGCAGGATATCTTGGCGGGTAGCGCCAACGGCGCGACGGATGCCGATCTCGCGTACGCGTTCCGTCACGGACGCCAACATGATGTTCATGATGCCGATGCCGCCGACAATGATGGAGATGGACGAAATGCAGAAGGTCAGGATGTCCAGCAGGCGCTGGGACTGCTGCTTCTGCTTGAGCAGGTCCATGGGAATGACCAAATCGAAGTCATTGACACCGGCGTGGGTGATGCCAAGGATGGCCTTCACCGCGCGACCGACAGTGCTGAGGTCGTCTTCCGTGCGCAGCTGCAACTGCAGCTCATCAATTTCGCTGCGCAGATCAAGGTAAGCCGTACGTGTGAGCAGGGTTTGCAGCGGCATGAGCAGGTCGTGATTAGGGTCGCTGACGCTGGTCGCCTCAAGCTCGGCCAGATCAATCGCCTTGTCCTCCAGAATACCGACGATGCTATAGGGCGCACCGCCAAGAAAAAGGGTCTGGTTGAGCAACTGCGCGAGTTCTTGCGTCGCATTTTTGCCGCCCAGGCTTTCGTTTCTGGCATTCAGCATGGCCCGCGCCACGCCGCTGCCCAGCACTACCACCCGCGCGCTGCGGGCTTCGTCAAAATGGTCAAAAAAGCGGCCCACGAGGATGTCGAGGTTATTGACGGCCAGGTAATCGCCATGCACCCCCAGCACGCGAGGGTTGAGCGCTCCGTGCTTGTGCAGGACGTTGATCTTGACCTCGCGCAGAGCCGCCGAGCGGCTAATCTCCGGTATGCCTTGGCGCATTGCGGCCAAATCGCGTCTGGAGAGTCCTTGCGAGCCCTTCACCCGTGCTTCGACCAGGCGCTCGTTCTCGAATTGTTTGTCCACCACGCGCACGAGATTCGCGCCTAAGGCCCGGATCTGGTCGGCCTGTTTCTTCTTGCTGCCTAGTGAAAAAGAGGACATGGCGATGACCGAGGATACACCGATAATGATGCCGAGCATGGTCAGGAAAGTCCGCATCTGGTGTGCCAGCAGCCCCTCTCGTATGCCGATGTGCAGCAGGTCGAAGACGCTCAAGCGTCGCTGGTGCCGCTTTGCCGGCGAATCTGCGGGCTGTGGTGTTAGTGCCGCCGGCTGGCGCTTGCCCGGGCAATCCTCGATGATCTTGCCATCGCGGAGGGTGATTTTGCGGGTGCCCTGATTGGCCAGCTCGGGGTCGTGAGTGACCATGATGATGGTGTGTCCCTGGGCATTCAAGTCGTAGAGAATGCTCATGATCTCGGCGCTGGTGACGCTGTCAAGGTTGCCGGTTGGCTCGTCCGCCAGCAGAATATCTGGCTCGCTGATCAGGGCGCGGGCGATGGCGATGCGTTGCAGCTGGCCGCCGGAGAGCTCGCCGGGCTTGTGTCCCAGACGATGGCCCAAACCGAGCTTTTTCGCCACTTCAATGGCGCGTGCTTGGCGCTGGGCTCGCGGCACGCCGCGATAGACCAACGGCAGAGCAATATTTTCGACGACGTTGAGGTCTTGCAGCAGATTGAACTGCTGGAAAACAAAGCCAATGTGCTCATTGCGCAGTGCGGAAAGCTGCGCGTCGTCGCCGTTGAGCATGCTGCGGCCTTTGATCTCCATGACGCCGTCGCTGGCGACATCCAGGAGGCCCAGCAGGTGCATCAGTGTTGATTTGCCGGAGCCGGAGCTGCCCACTACCATCAGGAAATCGCCCTGATGGACGTCGAGCTGGACGCCGTCCAAGGCGGCGACAACGCTGTCGCCCATCTGGTAGTGGCGCTTCAGGCCGGTGATATGAATAATGGTGTTGTTGGGCATATGCCGTCGTTCAGAGTTTGGTCACTCCGCCGCCGTCGTCATCCACAGGCAGCGGATAGCTTAGAAGTATTTCATCGCCGACTTGCAGGCCATTACGGACCTCAACGTAATGGTCGTTGAAAAAGCGACAGTCAATGTTTCGTGGCTGCGCTTCGCCGACCATGCGCACGGCGTTGCCGCCGTCGTCCAGCCGCACAATGGCGGAGCGGGGAATAAGGAGACGCGGACGGAGAGGATGCACGCGGATTTTGATGATTGCCGACATGCCCGGGTGGAAGCTGAGTCCCTCGCTGTCCATATCAATTTCGGCGTTGAACATGGCGATTTCGGAGTCGCGACCGCCTTCGCTGGTTGGGTCCACCCGGTTACGGTCGCGGCCAATGGCGCCGAGTTGGCGCAACTTGCCGGCGAAGGCCTGGTTGGGGTAGGCCGGCAGGGTGATCTCAACGGCCATGCCGTCCTGTAGTTCGTGGTAGTCCGCTTCGTGTACGACGAGCTTGACCTTCATACGCGACGGGTCAATCACATCGGCGACGACATCGCCCGGATAGCGTTCTTCGCCGACGCTGTATTCGCGGGTCTGGCCGGCGCTGCGCCAGTCGCGATAGGTGCGGATTTTGAAGACGCCGTCATTTTCCGCATAGACATCGGCGCGGTCTATTTCGCTTTGGGCTCGCGCGATGCGGTGGCGTATTTCTTCCAACTGGCGTCTTTCGGACTCAAGCCGGCCGCTGATATCGGCCAAACGTCGTTGTCGCTTCAAGCTGACGCGGTCAAGATTGGCCTTGGCGCGTTCGACATTCTTGCGCAGTTCGACTCGGCGTTCTTCCGTAATGCCCTTGCGCTCCAGCTCATTTTTGATGCGGACTTCTTCCAGCGCCGCCTTGGCGTTTTCGAGGGCGCGGGCATGGGGTTCGAGGGCTGAAAAGCTGATGAACTCTTTGTCGAAAAGGCGTTTTTCGCGGTCATAGGTGTCCTGGGCGTCCGCGACGTCCATTTCGGCCAGTTCTTCCTCAATGGCCATCAGGCGCCGGGCGCGTTCGTCGGGGATGGCGAGCTCTTCGGCTTCTTCCAAGAGAGCGTGGTCGTATTGGGCCTGGCGGAGGCTGACATTTTTGCTTTCTTGGAAATCCACCAGTTCGTACTGGGCGCTGAGGCGTTCCAGATTCAATTCGGCATTTTGCAGGTTGGTTTCCTGATCTTCAATGTTGTTGCGGGCGGAACTGTCGTCCACCTGCAAGATCAAATCGCCTTTTTTGACGGCACTGCCCTGGCTGAGCATCTGCGTGATGCGACCGCGGGTACGGATGGTTACCGGCATTTCAACGGCGCTTTGCAAGATGCCGCGACAAAGCACCAGGCGCTCATCGCTGATGGACGTAACGGTGTAGCGTTGCAGCTGTTTTTCCGGCGGCTTGATCAGACTGCGCCAGAATATCCACGTGGCCAAGAGTAGTGGCGTCAGGATAAGCAGCAAAAAGAGGATGATGTGCGAACGGCGTTTCATGCTGTCTGGATGGCCTTGTTGGCCTTGACGGTACTTTTCGGCTAGCGTTTCTGGAAGGGGAAGAAGACTTCGCTGATCAGTCCGGGCTTGAGGCGATCATGACCGGTCTTGACGGTGATGCGTACGGCAAAGGTCACTTCACCCAAGGGCTCGTGGGACGAGTACAGGCCCAGCTGGCTGTCCTTTTTGCCGCGGTTGGAAAAGAGCAGGTCAACCTTGCTGACCGTGCCGGCCAAGCGCGCCTCGCCCAAAGAGGGTATGCGCACTTCGACCTCCAACCCGGGGAGAATATCGCCGTAGTACTTTTCGGGCACCTCGACCTTGATCTCCATCTCACTGACATCGGGAATGGACAGGATGTTAAAGCGTGGTCCGACGGTATTGCCCAGCGCCACCTTGGCCATGTTGTTGCCATTGTAGACTTTGTTGTAGCAGATCAAACCATCTGCCGGCGCGGTGATGACGTGATTGTCACGCCTGACGATCTCGCGCTGCAGGCGCCGGTCAATCTGCTGCAAGTGCTGCTTGTTGCGATCATATTCGCGCCGAATGCTCAAGTTGTCAAAATGCACTGATTTGGCAGTGCTTTCCAAGCCGGCCTCGGCGTCTTCCAAATTCAATTTTGCGCGGCTTTTGGCTATGCGGGTGGAGCCCTCGCGACTCTTGCTCAAATTGAGTTCGGCTTGTTCCACTTTCAGCGTGTGTCGCCGCAGTGTCCGCTTGAGCCTGGCCAGTTCCGCCGGCGACATGGTCGGATTTTTCTTGCCCAGCTCGCGGTCCAGCCGCCGCTGTGTCGCCGCCAGTTGGATTTTAGCCAGCTCCAGCGTCATCTCATTGCGGAAGACCGGCAAGGGCGGGACAAAATTGAGCGTTTCTTCGCTGCTGATGCGCACGGTCGCCAGATTGTTGCCGGCGTTGCTCTGGCGGAATTCGCCGTTGCGGCGGGTGATTTCGATCTTTTTTTCCAGCTCGTTGCAGCGGCTTTCGACTTCGGTGTAGTTGGCGCTGATGTTGCTGATGCGCTTTTCGCGCTCTTCAGGGTCGAGCTTGGCGACGACATCGCCGGCTTTCACCATGCTTTCCTCGGGAATCAGCCAGGTAATTTTTGGCCAGGGCCAACGGCCGATATCCGGCACCAGGATGTCCGTCGAACGCACGGGCAGGAGCTCGCCGGAGGCGCTCAGGCGCTTTTCCTCTTTGCCCTCGTCATCCTTGCGCACGGGGAAAGTGCCGCGGGCCGTAACCTCTCTGTTCAGCCAAGACGGGTCGTCAAGAACGAAAAAGCTGCCCACGACCGTGCCGCTGACTTCGCGGTACAGGCCATTTTCGGCGACGAATGACTTGCCGTCCTGCTGCATGACATATTGCAGGGGCAAGGTCGGTCCCGTGATTGGCTCACTCGCCAGGAGCTCGGCCTCGCCGCGCATGCCGGGCCGCAGCCATGGCAATGGCGCGGTCGTTGTGATGGTTACGTCAAAGACTTTCACGCCGATGCTCTTGACGTCGCCGCCGCCGGACTCCTCCTTCTCAGCCAAGTCGTGTGACAGCGTGCTGATGGATTTGAGCCGGCCGCTGATGACATCGCCGTAGCGGCCATTCACGCGGATGCGCACTTCGTCACCTTCCTTGAAATGCTTGCGCACTGACTCGTGCAGCACGCCGCGGAAGCCGATCGTCGCTATCTCCGGTATCTCCATGAAGGCGAAGTTGTCCCACATCTTCAGCCCGGGTATGAGCTCGCTGTTGGCGACGCGATTGTGGCTGATAAAGCCGGCAATGGGCGCCTTCACGCTGGTGTGTTGCAGGTCCTTCTCCTTGTCAGCGATTTCCTTTTGATTGCGGCGCTGGTGGATTCTCGCAGCATCCTTCTGGATGACGGAGATTTCCTCCTGCTCGGACATCTCAAACGCGAGCTTGTCAATCTCCAGCTTGGTGTTTTCAATGTCAATTTCGGCGCGTTTGATGTCGTTGGGCAGGGTCGGGGGATTTTTGGTGACGTCGAGTTCCTGGGTGGCGAAGCGGGCTCGTACTTCTTTTTCGCGCAAATCCTTCTCGTAGTTGTCCAGTTCCGCACGGGATATCATGGCGCGGCGAAAACGGTCCTCTGCCTTGGCGAAGTCTTTGCGGCTGGCTTCGAGGTTGAGATTCGCTACTCGCAGGCGTCCTTCGGCGATGCGCACATCGTCGGGATTGGGCTCGCTGCGCAGGCGTTCGAGTCTGGCTTCAAGTGCGGACAGCTTGTCCTGCAGGGTGCCCATCTGATCCGTAAGATCAACGGTGTTGCTGTCAATCTCGGCCAGGCGCCGATCCACGTTGGCGTCAATGACTGCCTGTCGCAGCTTCAACGCGATGAGGTCATTGGCGGTCTCTTCGCTGCTGAAGGTCGCCACCACATCGCCGGCTTGCACATAGGTGCCATCGGGGATGACCGTCTCCAACGGCAACCAGCGTACCGGATTATTGATCTTCTCGGATTTCTCCGTGAACGCGCGGATGCGGATGCTGTAGGTGAAGGGCAGGCTCTGCTCAGAGGCGATAATGCTGGACACCAATGGCGCGTCCTCTGCTGCCTGAATCATGCCTAAAAGGGCAAGCAAGACGAAAAGTGATAGTTGGTGGAAACGGCAACGCATGGGAATCAGCAGGCATCAAGCAAACAATGACCGGGAAAATCAAAAGTCAGGCGGAGACATGACAAAACCTAACGAAAGGCTAATAGCCAATATTGGGCAAAAAACGACTGCGAGGCCCTTTTCGGTTGGAAACAAAGGGGGGCGAGCGCAGCTCCGGGCCGACCCGGGACATTGCCGGGTTGCGTAAGGTCACCGATTGATACCGGTCGTGCCGGTGGTCTTTTTCAGCTGTGGTGCCTTTACAAGGCACGGCCCTTTGGAGAGCTCGCCACCCCAGCCTGAAGGCTGGGGTTAAGCATGGTTAAGCGCCTACGGCGCAACATGGATATTATGGACACGATGGACAATATGGACGACAACACCTGCCCGCCCGCCGCCCATACTGTCCATGCTGTCCATATTGTCCATAGCAGCTGACAGAAACAACAATTATCAACGGGGTAACCGCTTACGGGTTCCCTTGGGCAATTTTACGTCGTCGTTTGAAAACAATAGGAGGCGGGGTAGTTTTTCAGCGGACATAGATGCTCGCCTTTCCTGCCGGAGCTTCGCCATGCCGGTTTATGATGGCGGTCTTTTGTCAGCCCGGGCGGGAGGCAGCATTGTCGAGGAAGTACAAGTGTTGTTTGCATGGTGAGCCCTACAGTGAAGGAGAGAAAGCGGACATGAGCCCCAGAAAATCAGTTCCGAAAAAGACCAGTCGGCCCGTTCGTGGTGGCGTCGTCAATGTGGCGTTGGTGGGCGCAGGCGGCATGGGCATGGGCGTTCTCAATAATCTCATGCCTTTTGCGGACGTCAAGGTCGTCGCTATTGCCGATCCGATTGCGCAGTATCAGGACGACTTTTTCTATAAGAAGCCATTGGGGCGTCTCAACGTCAAAGCCGCCGTGGAGAAGTTTTATCGCGAGAAGGACCCGTCCTACAACTGCCCTGACTATGAGGATTTTCGGGTGATGCTCGCCAAACATCCGGAAATAGATGCCGTTGTCTGCGCGACGCCGGATTTTTCGCATGCATACGTATCAATTTATGCCATGCGTCAAGGGAAGCATGTGTATTGTGAGAAGCCGCTGGCGCACAGCATCCGCGAGGTGCGGCTGATGGCGCAGGTGGCCGCAGAGATGGGCGTGGCCACGCAGATGGGCAATCTTGGCCACGCCCGCGAGGGTATGCGCCAAGCCTGCGAATGGCTTTGGGATGGCGCCATTGGCCCGGTGTCCGAAGCGCACGCCTGGGTGCCTGCCGCGCGCTGGCACAAGTGGATGGTTACGCCGCCGAAGGACGAGCCGCCCATGCCCGAGGGCGTGAACTGGGACCTTTGGCTCGGCCCACGGGAGCCGCGTCCATATCATCCGGTGTACACACCGGTGCGCTGGCGGGATTTCTGGACCTTCGGGCTGGGCGCCATTGGTGATTTCGTCTGCCATGACATGGACGTGATTTGCTGGGCGTTGGACCTCGTCGCGCCGACCACGGTCGAGGCGTTCCAGGGCGGTTTCACCTCGCCCGAGCTCACACCGCACAGCGAAGTCTGTCACTATGAGTTTGGCCGGCGTGGGCGCAAGCCGCCGGTGAAGGTGACTTGGTATGACGGCGGCATGCGGCCGCCGACTCCGGACTGCTGGCCGGCCGGCTTGGAATGGCCGCGTCGCGGCTGCTATTTTGTCGGCCCCAAAGGCTTGTTGGTCTGCCCGGGGCTGGGGCAAACTCCCTTCCTGCTGCCGGACAAACTGGACAAGAGCTATAAGCGACCTGAACCGACTCTGCCGCGCTCGCCGGGGCATCACCGGGAGTGGATTGACGCCTGCAAAGGCGGCGCGCCCGCCGGCACCGAATTTGGCTATGCGGCCCGCTTGACAGAGCTGGCGCTGCTTGGCGTGCTGGCCATCCGCAGCGGCAAAAAGATTTACTGGGACGCCGAGGGCATGTGCGCCAAGGGCTTGCCGGAGGCGGACGCCATCATCAACGGCGAGCCCTACCGCGCAGGCTGGGAATTGGAAAACATCCCCCGGATCTGACGGCGTTTTTCCCCTTCAGCCTATTTGGAACTAGCACCCGGAGAAGCACAATGACCGTTCTTCGACTGTTTCTTTTATCATTGTTCGCCACGTCTTGTCTGTTGGCGCAGAACTTGCCGGCGCCGATTTTTCGTGCGGGCGACCGCTGGGCAGCTGTCGGCGACAGCATCACACACGGCGGTGGTTATCATTCCTACGTCTATCTCTACTACGTCACCCGCTATCCTGAGCAGAAGTTCACCATGACTAACGCCGGTATCTCCGGTGATTCCGCCACCGGCGCGGTCCGTCGTTACGATTGGGACATCAAGCCCTTCGCACCGACTGTGGCCAGCATCATGCTCGGCATGAACGACGTCGGTCGCGGCAATTACAGCGACAAGCCCGACACGCCTGAAATCGCCGCGCGCAAAAAAGGCGCCATTGAACGACACGTGGCGGCCATGACCACACTGGCGCAAAAACTCCGTGACGACCAGTGCCGGTTGATTTTCATCACGCCGTCCATTTTTGATCAGACTTCGACCATGGACAAGCCCAATAACTTCGGGGTCAATGACGCCTTGGGCATTTGCGGACAGAAGGCGCGCGAGTTGGCCGCGCAGCACGACAGTCCGGTGGTGGACTTTCATGGCGCCATGAGCGCCCTCAACGCCAAAGTCCAGCAAGGCGATCCCGCAGCGACCATCGTTGGTGGCGACCGCGTGCACCCCGGCCCGGCGGGCCATCTGCTTATGGCCTATTATTTCCTCAAGGATTGCGGCGCACCGAAAACCGTGGCGCGCGTGGAGATTGATGCGGCGGCCAACGCCGTGCGTAGCACGGTGAACTGCGAGGTTGAGGGCCTGAGCGACAGCGGTGGTGAAATGAAGTTCAACTATCTGGCCAAGTCGCTGCCCTTCCCGCTACCGCCGGGCACCCAGCAGGTCTTGACCTGGCTGCCGGAGTTGTGGGATGAGCTCTGCGAGGAACTGCTGGTCGTCAAGGGCTTGCCGGCCGGCGAATACACCCTGCTGATTGATGACGTCATGGTAGTGACGGCGGATCAGGCAGCTTGGGCAGCCGGCGTCAATCTCGGGCAGTTGGAAAAGTCGCCCATGCTGCAGCAAGCCACTGAGGTGATGAAACTCAATCAACAACGCCACAGTATCGGCAGCCGTTACCTGCGCAATTTCGCGATGTGGCGCCATAGCCTCAGCGGGGAAAAGGGCCTCGACTTTGACGACTATGCCGCCGTAGTGGAGCGCATCAACGCCAAGAATGCCGCCCGGAGCAGCAACCAGGGCTACTTCAACAACATGGCGAAAGTCTATACCGAGCACAAGCCCCGTGAGGCTGAGTATATCAAGCAAGAGCAGGAGCTGACCGACGAGATGTGGGCGAAAGCAAAACCGCTGTCTCGACGCATGTTCCTGCGTCCCGCAAAAGCCGGCGACAAGCCCTGAGCGCGAAGCGGCAGAAGCGTCTGCCGGGCATATTGGTTGCGCATCGTGCGCCTTGCCCTGCCAAGGCACAAAAAAGAGGAAAGCACCGTATTGGCGGCGCTTTCCTCTTTATCATGTGCGAAGCTACTCTGCCGGAGTTTAGCGAGCGTAGTACTCGACGACTCGGGAGATGGTGACGTTGGTGTTGATCTCTTCAGGCAGCGGTTCGTGGGTCACCGTCACCTTGCACTCTTCCTTGTCCTTCTGCAGGTAGGGCGGCAGGGGAATGTCAATGCCCTTGGCAATCGTCGCCAGCATGGGCGAACGCTCGGAGTTGATGCTCACGACCTGACCGGGCTTGACGATGTAGCTGGCGCGGTCAACAATCTTGCCGTCTACCAGGATGTGCCGATGCGACACGGCCTGACGAGCCGCAAAGATCGTGCTGGTCAAGCCGCCGCGGTACACAACCGTCATCAGGCGCATTTCCAAAAGGCGCAGCAACTTATCACCAGTGATGCCTTCGCCTTGCTTGGCTTTCTTATAGATAAACTGCAACTGATGCTCGCTCAGATTATAGAACGTGCGCAGCTTCTGCTTCTCCAAAAGCAACTCACCGTAGGTTGACAACTTGCCGCGACGCTTGGTCGGGCCATGCTGACCGGCCGGGTAGGCACGGGGAGTCGAGGTTGATTCACTGCCCTCGCGAGACTTGATGACACGGCTGTTGGTCGGGCAATTCGGCATGCCCCAGATGCACTGACCAATACGACGGCAGAGTGTGTGCTTAGGACCTTTCATCATCTTCCTTTCACGCTTCTTCCCACCGGTTGTCTACTGACGCCGCCCACGCTACCATACGCTCCGCAGGCATCTCATGGCCTGCCGGAGTCCGGAGCCCGCCTGCGCACTCACGCGCAAAAGCCCCAGAGGCGACTAAACCAGACGAAAAAGCCATTTACTGTACTCCGCAATCACCGCCTTGCAAGGCACTAAGGATGCATTGGCAAAAAAACACAGTAATCGGTCACTCATTGATAACAGCCATTTCCTGCTGCCTTGCAATGGAACCCATCCTTCGTATTGACTATGTGGCACACCTTCAGCGTAAAATAAAAGCTGCGTTTTCATATAAGCTCTATTCAGGCAATTTCCGGGCATGCCGGCCAGAGTTTGTTGGTGGGGATGTAGTCCAGTTCGAGGTTCTGCATGATGCGGAGTTGCTGGGCGTTGTCGGCTGCGCGCAGACAGATGCGGACGCCACGGCCTTTGGTTTCGGCCAGCAGTTCGGGCGGTGCGTTGCCGGGATCGGGGTAGTTGTAGGAGAGACCGCCATTGCCCAGCGCGGCGATGCGCAGCATACATTCCCGCGTACTGAAGATGTGGTGGACAAAGATGCGGCGATTCAGTCGGCGACATTCCTCAATGTACGCAAAGTTGATGGCTGAGAAAACCGCGTTGTCAAGCATTCCGGCCTGCTCGACGGCGGCGAGGATGTCGGGCACGATGTCTTCCTTGCATTCCAGGAAGGGCACGGCGCGGTAGCGTTGGCAGATCGTCAGGTAGTCGGCGAAGGCCGGCAAACCGAGGTCGGCAAAGCTGTGCTCGCCGACGCGGCGGCCATCTTTGGTTACCGGGTCGTGGCAGCAGACCAGTACGCCGTCGCGCGTGCGGCGGACGTCGGTTTCAATGGCCCAGAAGGCGCGTTCGCCGGCGGCGGTGAAGGCCGCCAGGGTATTTTCCGGCGCTGCCGGCGTGAAGCCGCGGTGGGCGATGAAGCGCGGCGGTTGGCTGGCGAAGAGTGTCATTATTGCACCTCGAAGCTGAAGAGATGAACGGCGCCACTGCCATAAGTGTGATAGAGCGCCGCGCTGGCATAGGTTTCCAGGGGTATAAGGCGCAGTGCGTTGCACACGACGTCCAGAGTGCCGCGGATGAGCCGCCGGCGATTGTTGTCCGCTTCGTGGACGGTTGTCCAGGTGCCATCGGGCAGCAGCGCCTCCAGGCGGAATTTCTTGAGCAGGCACTGTGGGAAGCCGAAAGACGTGCCGCCATGGGAGAGCGCCCGGAAGAGGGGCATGGGTATCTTCATCAGGTTGGGATTGCCGGTGATGAATTCGCGGTCGAGATCGCTGTCGGCGATGATACGGAAGCCCCTGACTTTGACAGGCTGGCCGAACTCGTAGGTGATGGGAATGTTCAGCTTGCCGAAGAAGCCGTTGTCAATGCCGGCAAAACGGCGGTCTATGCCATTGCGCAGGACGTCGGCGTCGCCGGCGGGGCTGCTGAGGGTGGCATTGCGGCTGAGCGGGGTGATGTCGCGCGCGATGTGGGGGAGAAAACAGTCGTCGGCCAAAAGCAGCTGCTGGATGTCGCGGATTTTATTCTGGCAGGCTTTGCGGGGCGTCAGGCCGTGCTTGATGGCGACGGCGGCGGTGGTGCCGATGGCCTGGCCCATGATGCCGCAGGTGCCCATGACGCGGGTGCTGCTGAACGCTACGTGCGTGGCACTGATGTTGCGGCCGGCGAAGAGCAGGTTGTCAATGTTCACAGAGTAGAGCGCGCGCAGGGGGATGCCGTAGGGTTCGCTGAGACGCCGTTTCTGCAGGTGGGCGCCGTCCTTGCCGCTGAGGCGGAAACCACCGGGGAGATGGTTGTCAATCTGCCAGCCGCCGTAGGCAACTTCGTCGGCGAAGCTCCTGGCGTTTTCCACGTCTTGCTGGGTGAGGATATAATCGCCGACGTAGCGAACGCTTTCGCGCTTGCCGGGAAGGAAGCCGACCCACTCCAGCTCCCAGTTTTCGGCGCCGTGGTCGCCGTGGTTTTTCATGTGGTCCCAGCAGCCGAAGGCGATTTTGAGCAATTCGTCGCGGATTTCTTCGGTGTCGTGGATGGAGTCCTGTTCGCCGCCGAGTTCGATCCAGTAGAAGTTGGTGTTGAGGTCCTGGAGCATGGTGTGCGGCTTGTCCTGCATATCGGCGTCGGTTTCGAAGCGGTATGCCCACGGCGGCGGAATATACTCAACGCGGTGATCGGTTTCGCGTGCCTGGAGGAGCAGGCTCATGCCCATGGTCTTGTTGTCAGCTTGGTCGAGTCCGAAGTCTTCGTGGTGCTCACTGCGTGCTTCACGGCCGATGCGGTGTTCAGCGCCGCTGAGTGGTGCGAGGATGCTGTCGCCGGAACAATCGGCGAAGAGTTTGGCGCGGACGCAGTGCCAGGTGTAGGTGGTCAGCTGGAAGCCCGTGACTGAGGCGATGCTTTGGCCGGCCATCTTCGCCTGGCAGCAACTGCAATTCAGCAGGAGCGTGATGTTGGGCTCAAAGCGGACTTTCTCGTAGAGCAGGGCGTCCCACTGGGAATAGTTGCGGCTGGGATTGCGGTACATGTTCTCCAGCGCGATTTCTTCGAGAATACCGGTTTCCTGCAGATAGGGCACGCGGCTGCCGGCGCCGCAAATCCACATGCGGATTTCGGACGAGGCATTGCCGCCGAGCATGGGCCGGTCATGCATGAGGGCGACTTTGAGGCCGTGGCGAGCCGCGGCAATGGCCGCAAGCATGCCGGCGATGCCGCCGCCGACAACGCAGAAGTCAACATCATGGTCAATTTTACGTAGAGGACTCACTGTTTTCTCCAGATTGTTGGGTTGTGGTGACAGACATGCCGTGTTTGCCGATGTTCATGGAATTGCCCTTGTTGCCAGTCTGTGACGCGATGATTTGCCAAGTTCGGCCAGGCACAAGTATAGTGCTGTCTACCAACTTTTCTCCACCTTTACAGCGCATGAGGACATACATGTTTACCCACAAGCCTGATTATGAGGTTGTCCTGAATCGTTTCGAAGCTTGGTGGCATGCTGAGATTGTTGACCGCGCCTTGTTCGGTCTCCGTTTGGCGCAGCCGCCGGAAAAGCGCCAGGCCGTTCCGGTCAAGCATTTTGCCGGCCATCGCGAGCGCTGGCTGGACACGGAGTACTTGGTTGAACGCACAGTCGCCGCCATGAACAATCAGATTTTCCTGGCGGACAGCCTGCCCATTGTCTTTCCCAATCTCGGCCCGGATGTCTTTGCGGCCTGCTATGGTTGCGAACTCGAATATGGCGAAAGCACCACGTGGAGCCACCCGATTCTCAAGGACTTGTCAGAGGAATCGCTGGCAGGGCTTGCCTTCGATACGAATAGCTTCGCTTTTCGCAAGCTCGAGGAAATGACGCATGCGCTGCTTGAGGTCGGCAAGGGGCACTTCATCGTCGGCTACACGGACATTCGTCCCGGCGGCGATGCGATAGCCGCTTTCCGCCATCCACAGGAGTTGCTGCTGGACACCATTGACAATCCCGAGGGCATCAAAAAGCTCCTCGACCAGGTAACGGACGACTTCTTCCGGTTTTACGAATTTTTCCATGAGCTTCTCAGTA
>JAAZKQ010000516.1 GCA_012799755.1 Lentisphaerota bacterium
CAGACCCTCTTCGGCGTGCGCGTACGCATGCCGCTCCTGCGTGACCGGGCCTTCCGCACCCTGACCTTGTCACGCTCCCTCGCGGCAATGGAATACAACATCGCCGCCAGCCGGCTCCTGCGCAGCACCCAGAATCTGCGCCGGGAAATCGAACTGGCTTACATCAGCGCCTACGAGTCCCTGGCGGCCTACCAAGTCAGCCGTCAAGCCACTGCCCGCTTTCAGAATCTCTACGAAGAAGCGCAGGAACTCAGCCGTCTCAAAGTCGTCCCGCAGTACCAGACCTACCAGCCACAGCTCGAATTGCAAATCAGCCGGGAAGACGAGGAAAAAGCCCGCAACCGCCACGAACTCAGTCTCATCACGCTTGCCGGCGCCGTCGGCAGCAAGACCGCAGTCACCCTCAAGGGCGAGCCCGAGGCAATCTTCGAACGGGCAAGCGCTCAACAGGATCTGCCGCAACTTGACGAAGCACTCATCCTCCAACACCGCGGCGACTATCTCGAACTGCGCAACAGCGTCGAATACGCCAAAATCCAGCACGCCAGCGCCAAGGAAGAAAGCCGGGACGATCTATCCCTCAACATGGGCGTCAACTGGCAGGGCGAAAACGAAAACTGGCCCTACGGCAATGACGATCTCATCAGCGACCGCCGCCTCGGCGGCGAAGTCACCTTGGTCTGGAAACGCAGCCTGGACTACCGCGGCCCCAAGGCCCGCATGGCCAGACATCGCGCCCGCATTGAAGAACTCAAAGCTGAAATGAGCAACATTGAGGTTGACATCAGTACCGAACTACAGCACGCCATCCTCAATTACAACAGCGCCCGGCAACGGCTGGAGTTGGTCAACCACGGCATCGCCGCCGCCAGGGAAACTGTCGCCGCCGAACAGGAACGCTTCCGCCTCGGCGAGAATACCAGCAGCAATGTCACCGACGCACAGAAAAATCTCACCGCCATTCTGCAGCGGCAAAATGTCGCCGCCGCTGACCTCCTGCGCGCCAAAACAAATTTCTACCATGCCATCGGATACTGTCTCGGCAACGAATAACAGCACAGACTAGCCCGCCACCAAATACGAAAGGGGAATGCCATGCCCATGATGAGCTTTTTCGGTTGGCGTAAAGATGATGAGTACGTCGACAGAGATAAAGAGAAAAACGTCTTCCTGCCTGAAGAGCAGCGCGTAAATCTCCAACATGACATTGCCATCCTTGATGACGAGGACGGCGTCCACGAACAGCGGTTGATGAAAGTCGCTGAACGCGAAGTGCAAAGCGCCGCCGAGGACTCCCTCAAAAGACTCCAAGTAGTCAAGATGGGCCGCTGCCCCGTCTGCGGCGAGCACCTCAACCAACACCTCTCCGCCAATATCTGCGAGGCCTGCGGCTGGCATAGATACGACATCCCCAAGCAAGGCGGCGTCAAAGTGCACCTGCGCAACAACGAAGGCATCGTGGAAGGCGAGCGCGCCTACGTGCTCAACAACGGCGACTGCCTGGTTATCAGCAAAGACGTCGTTATAGCCAAAATACCCGCCAGCGCCGTTTCCTGGGTCGAATACGCCTGGGATGAAGAAGAGCTCAGTCAGCGCAGCCGGGCCGTCACCGAAATGCTCCAAGTCTCCTGCGGCTGGTGCAACGAAAAATGCGACATCAAGAAGGACGGCTTCCGCCTCGTCCACGTCGCTTTCGGCACCAGCCAGGAACGCTACTGCTTCTGCTCGGACGACTGCTACGAGGCTTTCCGCAAAATGTACCCCGCGCGCGTCCACCGCAACTGCTACGAGCGCAACTGCTACGACTGCGATCTGTGCGCCAAGCGCTACGGTGACGAGGCCGAGGGCATGCGCGTACTCGCCAAAGACATGCTGCGCGTTTCCAGTCTCACCAAGAAAAAAGAATAATCCCGGACGCCTCGTGGCCGCCATCTCGGCCCGGCGCCTTGCCGTCATCAACCAAGGACCATAATCATGGGTAACTTGCGAACCACCACCGGCGAAAAGATGCCCCTGCCCCAGCGGGACATTCGCCGCCGCCGCATCATCTATACGCTCATCGCCCTTATCGTCATCGGCGGCATTGTCTGCGCCGGCACGTTCATCAAGATTGACCGCTACACCCTGGCCTCCGGCTATGTCCAGACGGACGAGTACGCCGAGGTGCGCCCGCCCGTCACCGGCACCGTCAGCAAAATCCTCATCCGCAGCGGTGACACCGTAAAGGCCGGCGACCTCCTTGTACAGCTTAACGCTGAGGAAGAAGAGGCGACCCTCGCCGAAACCCGCTCACGCCTCTCCCGCCTGCAAGTCAATCTCGAACGCCGCAAGGCCGAAATGGACATTGACCTGGAACGCCGCAGTGTTGATCTCGAGGAGCAGAAACGCGAACACGCCAACAACTTGGCCATTGCCGAGCTCCAGCTGCGTAACGCTCAGACCAAACTCGCGCTCACCCAAGAACTCGTGGACAAGGGCCTCAAGGCCGCCAACAATCTCGAAGACGAGAAGCTCAAGGAGCAGCTCGCCCGCGTCACCCTCACGGCCTACCAGCAAAAGGGCTTCCAAATCTATGAAGAACTGCTCAAACGCGACCGCGAGAAGTACAATCGCGAGCTGTCAGCCCTTGACGAGGAAATCAACGCCATGGAAGATGCCGTGCGCCGCGCCGAAGCACGGCTGCGCACCCGGCAAGTCCGCGCACCCATTGACGGCGTAGTCGTGCGCTATGAATTCGTGGTCGGCGAACTCTTGCAGCCGGCAACCGTCATCTACGAAATCTTCGGCGGCGATACTAACACCCTCAAGCTGCGCATCAATGAGCGCTATTCGACCAAGGTGGCCGTCGGCCAGAAATACAAGGCCCGGCTCAGCTCCTTCCGCAGTCTCAACCAAGTGTACTTCACCGGAACTGTCCAGTACATGCGCAGCGTTATCCAAGCCGAAGGCGAAGCGACCTATCGCGTCATCTATTGCAGCTTCGATCCCGGTGGACGAGTCATCCCCCCCGGCTCCACCGCCGAAGCGCGCATCTACTACGGCAGGTCCTGCCTGTGGTTCTACCTGTTCAACATTGACTTCTAGCCGCGGCGGTGCCATCACCCTCGGCTTCAAGAAATCGTCCCTGCCGCACCGACCATGGCCGACGCAAGCGCAAAAAAAACAGATGAAGACAAGCGCAGACTGGGCAACATCAGAAAAATTCTGGTGTTCATGGAGCCCTACTACTTGCAGCTCTACGCGCTGTTTGGCCTGACGGTCGTTCTGTCCCTTCTGGCCATGGCGCCGCCGCTGGTCACCCGCGCGCTGGTGGACCGTGTGCTGACCAATGGCGAAACCGAACTGTTCTTCGGTCTCGGCCTGCTGATGATCCTCCTGCCCATCGTCAGCGCACTTTGCGGCTACATTCAGTCGCTGAGTATCGCCTACCTCGGTCAGCGTTTCGTCTTCGACATCCGCAGCGCCCTCTACAAGCACTTCCTCAGTCTCTCACTGCGCTTTTTCAGCAAGCACAGCGTGGGCAAGCTCGTATACCGCCTGATGGGCGACAGCGGCACGGTCCAGCAGATGCTCACCGGACAAAGCGTCGGCATCATCTCGGACTTGGTTTGTTCGTCCTTCGCCATCATCGCCACCTTCGCCATCAACTGGCGCCTGGCCGTGCTGCTGATGCTGATCCTGGTGATCTTCGTCCTCAACTACAAATACACCATCCGCCCCATTATCCTGGCCAGCCGCTCCGCCCGCCAGGCATACGACCGCCTCTCCGGCGGCATCCAGAACCGCCTGGTCGCCAATATGGCAGTGAAGACCTTCGGCGCGGAAAGTCGCGAGCACAGCGTCTTTCACGAACAATCCCAACTGGCCCTGCAGTACTCGAAGGAACAGGGCATCGCCGGCAATACCTTCTCCATGAACGTCAATCTCATTCAAGCGCTGGGAAGGTCACTCATCTTCTTTCTGGGCTGCGGCATGATTCTCCAAGGAGAACTCACCTACGGTGACGTCACCGCCTTCACCGCCTACGCCATGCAGCTGCTCGGGCCGGCCGTGCGCTTCTCGCAACTTGTCAGCCAACTCCAACAGGTCGCCATCGCCACCGAACGGCTCTTCGAAATCTTTGACGAACAACCCGAAGTCGTCAACGACCCCAATCCCATCCCCATCAAAAAAATCCGCGGCCAAGTTGATCTCAAAGACCTGCATTTCCACTACGAGGAAGGCAAGCCGGTCCTCCGCGGCATCACCATCCACGTCAAACCCGGTGACACCATCGCCCTCATCGGCCCAACCGGCTGCGGTAAAAGCACCGTCCTCAATCTCCTCCTGCGCTTCTACGACATCACCGGCGGCGAACTGCTCATTGACGGCCATGACATCCGACGCCTGGACCTCCACCAGCTGCGCAAACAGTTCGGCATCGTCCTCCAAGAATCGCTGCTCTTCGGTATCAGTATCCGCGAAAACATCCGCTACAGCCGCCCCAGCGCCACCGACGAGGACATCTACAACGCGGCCAAAACCGCTGAAATCCATGACTTTATCATGACCCTCAAGGACGGCTACGACACCCTCGTCGGCGACTACGGCATCGAGCTGTCCGTCGGCCAAAAGCAACGTATCAACATCGCCCGGGCCGTGTGCGCCGATCCGGCCATCCTGATCATGGACGAAGCCACCAGCTCGCTGGACAGCGATTCCGAACAGGCTATCCAACGCGCGATGGCCAAAGTTCTTGAAGGCCGCACCAGCTTCGTGGTCGCCCACCGCCTCAGCACCATCAAAAACGCCAATCAGATCATCCTGCTTGACAAGGGCGTCATCCAAGAACAGGGCACCCATGAGGAACTCATGGCCATCCCCAACGGTCGCTACCACGATCTCTACACCAAACACATGGGC
>JAAZKQ010000050.1 GCA_012799755.1 Lentisphaerota bacterium
CAAGACCCTTTCCTCCCCCTCGCAAAACCCACTTATGCTTTTCGGACAAGCTCGAGCTCGCAAACATCAGGCCGGCGCCGTTGCGGCGGCGCCGCAAGCCAATCCCCAACACCCATGTAATATCGGAGGTGCGCGATGAAATGGCATAAAATGAGCTGCGTGATGGCGGCCGTGGTGGGTATGAGCGCGGTACAGGCGGCGGAACTGCCGCCTGCCGGCTACCAGCAACTGCCCAAATGGCGAGGATTCAATCTGCTGGAAAAATTCATGTGGAATGGCAAGCAGCGGCGTTTTCTGGAGAAGGATTTCGCCCTGATCAGCCGGCTCGGCTTCAATTTTGTGCGGCTGCCCATGGACTACCGCCATTGGATCATTGATGGCGATTGGGAGAAGATTGACGAAAGCGTCCTCGAACACATTGACGAGGCCATCGCCTTCGGCAGGAAGTACGGCGTGCATGTAAGCATCAATTTCCATCGCGCACCCGGCTACACCGTCGCCAGACCAAAAGAAGCCAAGGACCTGTGGACAGATGCCGACGCTCAGCGTGTCTGCGCCATGCACTGGGCGACCTTCGCCCGGCGCTACCGCGACGTGCCCAACGCCAACTTGAGTTTCAATCTCTTCAATGAACCCAGTGCAATCAGTGGCGAAAGCTACGCGGCTGTCGTCAAAATCATTACCGACGCCATTCGCGCGGAATCTCCCGAGCGGCTGATTATCTGCGATGGCCTGCAATGGGGAAACAAGCCCTGCCTGGAGCTCGTACCCTTGCAGGTGGCGCAGGCGACGCGCGGCTATTGGCCCATGAATATCAGTCACTACCAGGCGACATGGGCCGGCGGCGAGAGATATGCGTTGCCGACTTGGCCGCAGCCGGTCATCGTCGGCTGGTTGGCCGGGCCAGCCAAAAAAGACCTCAGCGTGCCCCTGCTGATCAACTGGGATGCCGGCGCCGCGAGCAAACTGCGCCTGCATATCGGCACGGTCTCCCAGCGCATTCACTTGCAGCTCAAGGCCGACGCTGCGCCCATCTGGGATCGCAAATTCGTCTGCGGTCCCGGCGAGGGCGAATGGAAGAAGGCCCGCTTCTCCGAAGAATGGAAGATCTATCAGAATGAGTACGACATGGACTGCCTGGTGGACATCCCGGCCGGCGTTCGCGAGCTCAGCCTGGAGGCGATTGACGGCGACTGGGTGATGATCAAGGAACTAGGCGTTACCCGGGGCAATCAGCCTGAAGTGAGGGTCAATCTGCTGACTACCTACGGCGCCAAGGCGCTGCCCATTCGTTTTGCCGACAACGCCTGGCAAAGCGAAAATCAGTATGACCGGCAATACCACTGGAACAACAATGTCATGCCTTGGCAACAACTACGCGAACAGGGCGTCGGCGTCATGGTCGGCGAATTCGGCGCCTTCAACAAGACGCCGCATGACATTGTTCTCCGCTGGCTTGAGGACTGCCTGGCAAACTGGCAGCAGGCCGGCTGGGGCTGGGCCATGTGGAACTTCCGCGGCCCCTTCGGTATTCTTGACAGCGGCCGCGCCGATGTGGACTACGAGGACTTCCACGGCCATAAACTCGACCGCAAAATGCTCGATCTGCTCCTGAAATACAAATAAAGCCGTTGCAGGGCGACATGTTGTGATGAACACCTACTGAAGCCGGTCACCCATCATCCTTCGAGTCTGCTATGTGGCACGCCTTCAGCGTGCTGTTTCGGGTGGGGGCTTCCCTGGGGTTGCGCCGCAGGCG
>JAAZKQ010000517.1 GCA_012799755.1 Lentisphaerota bacterium
CACAAAATGCTGTTACTTGGCGATTTTTTGGCTTGTCAGGGACAATTTTTTGACTATTTTTCACGCAGTCCTTTAAATTCCAGCCCACCCACCCTAGGGGGACCCCCATCCTCATAAGGTCGCGCGCGCGAGGGACTGACTGCGCTCAGGCTGGGGGGGCCACATAGTATCCATGGCTCTTATGAAACTCGCCGCGCGGTTAGCTATATGACTGGGTGGCGACGAACCGTGAGTTTGTGAGTGGTTACCGATTGATACCGGTCGCGCCGGTGGTCATTTTCAGTAGTGCCTTTACAAGGCACGACCTCATGGGGAGCTCGCCACCCCAGCCTGAAGGCTGGGGTTAAGCATGGTTCAGCGCCTACGGCGCCAAGAAGTCCATTTGCTGACATCTTGGTCCACAGAGCGGTTACGTGAGTTTCCTGTAAATTGTCCCCGGTGTATTCCCCACCGGGGTGGTTACTGGTATGTGGGGCCCTTTCAGGGCATTGCCGCTTCGCGGCCAGGGATGCCAGGTACTTGGCCTGCGTTTGTTGAACCACGAATATCAATGAGTGATCGGTTACGATTTATTGCGCGGATAGCCTAAAACCCTGGGCCCTGAGCTTCTGTGGCCATATTGTACGGTGCAAGGCAGGCAGGGAATCTCTGTTTGGGCGAAAAAATAAAGAAATGCCTGGCGACGCAGTGCGGTCGAGATTACTGAATTATCTCAAAGCGGTCAACGTCTACGAGTCCCATGTCGGTAAGTTTCAGATGGGGGATTACGGGCAGGGGGATGAAGGCAAGTTGGTGGAAGGGTTCGGCGAGGGTGCAGCCGATGTCGCGCGCGGCCTTGAGGGTATCCTGGAGACGCGCGGCTATTTTTTCCGCCGACTGGTCGCAAAAAAGTCCGGCGATTGGCAGTGGCAGCAAACCGGTGATGGCGCCGCGGTCGGCGACGGCGAAGCCACCCTGCGACTCGCGCAGCGCATTGACCGCGACGGCCATATCTTCAGGAGTCGTGCCAACCACGCAGAGGTTATGGGAGTCGTGTCCGACGCTGGAGGCGATGGCGCCTCTGCTGAGGCCGAAACCTTTGACGAAGCCCTTGGCGATATTGCCGTTTTTGCCGTGGCGTTCGATGACGGCCACGCTGAGAATGTCCGGCGTATTGCAAGGCAGGTAAAGGTGTTCGGTGACAAGCGAGCCGTCCTTCACCCCGATCACGTGGACATTGCCCTTGGCGTTGCTGCTGAAGTCCTCAGCAGTCATTTGGCGGCATTTTACTGTTTGGCGGAAAGAGTCAGGGCAGGGAACAGCATTCTTGCTGTTGGTGTCTTCGCTGACGATTTTGCCCTGCACAATCACCTTGACGACACTGCACGCTTTCAGGTCCGAGAGCAGCACGATATCCGCGCGTTGACCCGGCGCGATAAGTCCCCGGTCATACAATCGGAGGCCTCTGGCTGCGGACCAGCTGGCTGCGCGATAGGCGGCAAGGGGTTCGGCGCCGGCGGCGATGGCCCTCGCGACCATACCGTTGATGCTGCCTGATTCCAGCAGGGTCACGGGATCGCGGTCATCGGTACAGAAGGCGATGAAGGGTGAGTTGGCAACGGTGATCAGCGGCATAAGATCGGTCAGATTCCTGGCGGCACTGCCTTCGCGGATGAGGACTTGCATGCCGCGCTTGATCTTCTCCTGCGCTTCGGCAAGAAGGGTTGATTCGTGGCAGTTGCGCACGCCGGCGGCGACATAGGCGTTGAGGTCGCGACCGCTGAGCAGCGGACAGTGCCCATCAATGAAGTCAAAGAGGGCGATTTTTTTCATGACCTCGGGATTACGCGCGAGCACCCCAGGGACATTCATGAGTTCGGCCAGAGCGGCTTCCGGGCGTTTTTTATGATATTGGGCCAGATCATCGGCTGTGATTGCTGCGCCGGGAGTCTCCATATCCGTCGCAGGAACGCACGATGACAGCCGCACTCGCAGGTCCATCGTTAGTTTGGCAGCACAGGCAAAAAAATAATCGAAGGCGGCTGGGCCGACGACATTGGCCAGCTCATGCGGATCGCAGACGGCGGTGGTTACGCCGTGTTTCAGCACACAGCGCTCGTATTCCTGCGGCGTCAGCATGGAGGATTCAATGTGGACATGTGAATCAATGAAACCCGGCACGGCAACAAGGCCATTTGCATCCAGCTCATGCTCGCCTTGGTAGTCCTTGCCGACAGCCGCAATCACGCCATCGCCGTTAATGGCGATGTCGGCAGACTCGTATTCGCCGGTGGTCAAATGGAAAATTCCAGCACGCTTGATGACCAGTGCCGCCGGGCGTTCGCCGCGAGCGATTTCAATTCGTTCAGTGATGTTCATAATAAACTAGGGTGTTTACCTGAATAGGGAATTTCGTCAAATAAAAACAAAGGCTCCGGACTGCATCAGGACGCTTCTGCGTCTGCAGGACGTTTTTCGTGTTTGTTTCCGGCAAAAGCTATTTTCGATGTGTGTTGTATATGGTTCGCAGAATTTTTCGGCGGTTTTCATCTTCACTGCATAGTCTTCTATCCGGCGTTCCGTAATGTAGCCCTTCTCTTTGGCAGCTTCGATGATGTCGAGCTGTTCTTGAGCAAGTCCTGCGTAAGCGGCTACCGATTGATACCGGCGTGCCGGTGGTCTTTTTCTGCTGTTGTGCCTTTACAAGGCACCGCCTCATGGGGAGCTGTCCACCCCAGCCTGAAGGCTGGGGTTAAGCATGGTTAAGCGCCTACGGCGCTACATGGACATTATGGACACGATGGACGACAACACCTGCCCGCCCGCC
>JAAZKQ010000518.1 GCA_012799755.1 Lentisphaerota bacterium
CCCTTTCCTCCCCCTCGCAAAACCCAGCTATGCTTTTCGGACGAGTTTTAGTTCGTCTGGACGGCCGGAACGTGGGTCCGGCCGCCTTTGTTTTGTCCGTGACGAGGCGTGAAATGAATTAACGGAAAGGGGCTGAGATGCTCAAACCGATTATCGAAGCACATCGCGGCTATAGCGCACAGTATCCGGAAAACACCCTCTGCGCCTTTCGACAGGCCATAGCTGTCGGCGCGCCCTCCATCGAATTGGATGTACATGCCAGTGCTGACGGCGAGATCGTCGTCATGCACGACGCCAGCGTTGATCGCACCAGCAACGGCAAGGGCGCCATCGCGCAAATGAAGCTCGCCGAGCTTAAGAAGCTCGATGTCGGCGCCTGGAAAGGCCCGGAATTTGCCGGCGAGCGGATTCCGACCTTGGGCGAGGCCCTCGCGCTCAGCGACACAAGCAACGTCGCTTTCAACGTTGAAATCAAGGCTTTTTCCTCCACCAAGGTTGTTGAGAGGCTGGTGGCGCTGTTGCACGAGCATGCGCCGCGCGGCGGCAGCCACGTGGTGTCGTCTTTTGACGTCAATGCGCTGCTGCAAGTCCGTGCCGTTGATTCGGGGGTGCCGCTGTGCATCCTCGGCGGCAACGCCGCCAAAATCCTCCATCAGGCGGAGGAGATGGACTTCCCGTGGATCCACAGCCACTTTTCGACAGTCAATGGCGATGTCGTCGCCGCCGCGCACGCGCAGGGGCGACGCGTCATGATTTGGACGATGGACAAGCCCGCGCTCTTCCAGCACTATGTGCGCCTGGGCGTGGACAAGGTCTGTACCAACTGCCCCGCTGAAATGCTGGCGGCGCAATAACGCCGTCCACCGAGGCGGTTGCCAAGCTTAATGTAGACTTCCAGAAGGGGAGGATATGACTATGGCTGATGAAGAAAGAGACAAATTTGTTGTCCCGGAGGTCATGGACGCCAAGCCAGATCAAGGCGGCTATGGGCTGGTGCTGGTGTCAAAAGAACTGCCGCAGCGTCTGCTGCTGCTTACGGAACTCAACAAGCCGCTCTTTCCCGGCATGATGTTTCCGCTGGTTTTTGAAAATGGGCGGGAAGCCGACACGTTGCGCGCCGCCAACGAGGGTGAGCGCGTGGTGGGCTTCGTGCTGTCCCATGCTGACGGCGACGCGCAAGGCGGTGGTAATCGCAAGCGCCTGTCGCGTATCGGCACGGCCGCCCGCATCCTGCGCTTTGAAGAGATGCCCGATGGCCATGTGCAGGCCCTTTGCCAGGGGCAGCGCCGTTTTGAACTGCTCAGTGTTCGTAGCAGGGATGGCCTGCTCGAAGCCGAGGTGGTGTACCCGCAGGACATCCTTGAAGAGTCTGCGGACGTGAAGGCGCTGAGCCTGTCTATTATGAACACCATGCGCGAGCTGATTCGGCTCAACCCGCTCTACTCCGAAGAGATGAAGGTGTTGCTCAGCCGCGCGGACTGGAGTGAGCCGGGGCGCCTGGCGGACTTTTCGGTGTCCATTACGGCGTCCACCCCCGAAGAAATGCAGGAGGTGCTGGAGTGCCTCAATGTCAAGGAACGGCTGGAGAAAGTGCTGTTCCTTATGCGCAAGGAAGTGGACCTCAATGAGTTGAAGGAGAAGATCACTCACCAGATCGAGGAGAAAATCTCCAAGCAGCAGCGCGAGTTCTTCCTCCGCGAACAGCTCAAGGCCATCAAGCAGGAGCTCGGTCTGGAGAAGGACGACAAGGAAGAGGAGATGGACCGCTACCGCGAACGGCTGGAGGCCATCACTCCCCATGTCAGTTCCGAGGTGGTGAAGCGGATTGAGGAAGAGCTCGACAAGCTCAATGTCCTTAACAACCAGTCGCCGGAATACGCCGTGACTCGCACCTATTTGGACTGGCTCACCGAGCTGCCCTGGGAAGTGACCACCGAGGACAAGCTGGATGTGGCGCGTGCCAGGGAGGTTCTCAATCGCGACCATTACGGCTTGGAAGACGTGAAGAAGCGCATTCTGGAATTCATCGGTGTGGCGAAGTTGAAGGGCTCGGTTGACGGATCAATCATCTGTCTGGTGGGGCCGCCCGGCGTGGGCAAGACCTCGCTGGGGCGCAGCATCGCTGAGACGCTTGGTCGCAAATTCTTCCGCTTTTCGCTGGGCGGCATGCGTGACGAAGCCGAGATCAAGGGCCATCGGCGGACCTACATCGGCGCGCTGCCGGGCAAGGTCATTGAGGCGATCAAGATCAGCGGCTCCACGAATCCGGTGATCATGCTTGACGAGATTGACAAGCTCGGCAAGTCCTTCCAGGGCGATCCGGCGTCGGCTCTGCTGGAAGTGCTTGATCCCGAGCAGAACAGCAGCTTCCGTGACCACTATCTGGACGTGCCCTTTGATCTGTCGAAGGTGCTTTTCATCGCCACGGCGAATGTACAGGAGGGCATTCCGGCGCCCCTGCTGGATCGCATGGAGCTTATCACGCTCTCCGGCTACATCACCGACGAGAAGTTGAATATCGGCAAGCGTCATCTGGTGCCGAAGCTCTTGCCGCGCAATGGCTTGACCAAGAAAGACCTGTCATTCAGCGACAGTGCTCTGCGCGCCATCATCATGGGCTATGCCCGCGAAGCCGGTGTGCGCGCCTTCGAAAAGGCCCTCGGCGGCTGTATGCGCAAGGTCGCCGCCGGACTGGCCGAAGGCACGATCAGCGGCAAAACCAACATCACGACGCTGAACCTCAAGGACTTCCTCGGCAAGCCGCGCTTTGAGGACGATCCGCTCATGCGCCGCAACCGCCTCGGTGTGGCCATGGGGCTGGCTTGGACGGCGCTTGGCGGCGCCACGCTGTATGTGGAGGTGCTCGCCGTGCCCGGAAAAAACGGCATCAAACTCACCGGGCAGCTTGGTGATGTCATGAAGGAATCCACCCAGATTGCCTGTTCAATGGTGGAGGCCAATGCGTCGGTCTTTGGCATTGACAGCAATTTCTTCAAAGACCGCTTGCTGCATGTGCACGTGCCGGCCGGCGCCACGCCCAAGGACGGCCCGTCGGCGGGCATTACCATGGCGTCCGCCATCATCTCGCTGGCGCGTCGGCAGACGCTACCCGCGCGTTGGGCCATGACCGGCGAACTCACGCTCACCGGCCGCGTGCTGCCTGTCGGCGGCATCAAGGAGAAGATGATTGCGGCCCGTCGTGCCGGCGTCAGGAACGTCATTCTTCCCGGGGCCAATGAAAAGGACTTCAGCGAAATCCCCGAGCGTGTGCGCGAGGGGCTCACCGTACACTATGTCGAGGACTATAAGGAGGTCTTCGCGCTTCTCTTCAAGAAATAAGCGAATGATGGGATATGCCATGACTGCAACCAATCGGAAGGTCGTCGCACTGGATATCGGCGGGGTCTGCCTGCGGGTGCACTTCCAACGCACACTGGACTTCTTCGGCGTCGCGGTACGCAGCCTCGGCGATCTGCCGGCGGACTATCAACCCGCATTCCGCGAGTGGGAATGCGGACGCCTCGCCGAGGAGGATTTCGTCGCCATGTTCCGCCGGCTCAGCGGCCGGCCGTTCAGTATGGACGAGGTGCGCCACGGCTGGAATCTCATGATCGGCGAGGACATTCCCGGCGCCGCCGATTGGGTGCGCGAGCTGCAGGCCGCCGGCTACCACACGGTGTTTTTCTCCAATACCTCCCGCTGGCATTTGGCCGAAGTGCGCCGCAAGCTGTCTTTTGCTGATATCGTGCCCGATGGTATCTACAGTTTTGAGGTCGGCTGTGAAAAGCCTGATCCGGCCATCTATCGGGCGTTTGAAGAGCGCTTCGGTCGGCCTGTCGCCTACTTCGATGACCGTGCCGAGAATGTCGCCGCCGGCAACCAGGTTGGCTGGCCCTCATTCGTTTTCACCGATGTCCAGCAGGCCCGCAAGGCCTTTTCCGGGAGCGGAAGCTAGGTTTTTTATCCGCAGATTTCGCAGATTCTCGCAGATTATGGCGTCGTGTCTTGTCGCTTCGCGTCAAGTCACGCCGCCGGTTTTTTTGCCGATTGGGGCAGATTTTCGCAGATTTTGTGCGCGGGGGGATGTTTGTCTCACGCGACGGCGCGGCGCTTCCAGGGTCCCCGGCGTCGGCCAACCAGTCCCTTGAGTCCAAAGTGTCATTCCCTGCCGTCCCGGACGTCCCAGTTGTCCAATCCATGGGACCATGCCTTATGAGTCGTGAGTCCTTGCCCCCGCACCGCGCCGCCTCGTCAATGCGTCCCATCGGTCTCACGCGAAAGCGCGAAGGTTTTTATCCGCAGATTTCGCAGATTCTCGCAGATTATGGCGGCCTGTCTCGCAGCGTCGCTTTGCGCGACGGTGCCAATACACATATTTTGTGCGGATTATGTGATAAAAAACACAATATCTGCACGTAATATGTGTGATCCGCGCCCGC
>JAAZKQ010000519.1 GCA_012799755.1 Lentisphaerota bacterium
CCCTTTCCTCCCCCTCGCAAAACCCAACTATGTTTTTCGGACAAGTTCAGCTCAGGCGCGGGGGGCGACGAGGTGCATGGCTTTGGCGATAAGTGCGACCACGTCGTCGGCGATGAGTGCGCGCTGAGCGCCGTGCCAACATTCGGCGCAGAGACCGTGGATGAACACTGCGCAGCGCGCCGCGTCTTCGCTTTTCATACCTTGGGCGAGCATGGCGCCGATCATGCCGGCGAGGACGTCGCCGGTGCCGGCTGTGGCCAAAGCGGCTGTGCCGCTGAGATTGATGGTCGGTTCCTGGCCGTTGGGTGCGGCTACGACCGTATGTTGGCCTTTGAGAACCACCACCGCGCGGCTGCGGACAGCGAGGGCCATGGCCTGTTCGCGGCGGTCGGCCTGAAGCGCGTCAGCCAGTCCCAGACCACGCAGGAGGGCAGCCATTTCGCCTGGATGTGGCGTAAGCACCAGTTCGGCCTGAGCGGCGTCCAGGAGCTCGGGTTGCGCGGCGAGCAAGCGCAGACCGTCGGCATCAATGACCATGGGCGTGGTTGCCGCCAACAACGCGCGTAGGACGCCGGGCGTGGCGGTGGGGCTGCTGCCCGGGCCGTAGACCAGGGCGTTTTTGTTCGGCAGCGCCTGCCCCAGCTGCGTAATCATGGCGTCGCTGAAAACATTGTCGTGTTGGGCGTCGCCTAGGGGCATGTAGATCAGGGCGTGGGGCGCTGGCGGCCGTGGCATGGCCGCCGGATAGGCGAGGGTCACCAGACCGGCGCCGCTGCGCAGGGCCGCGCCGGCACAGAGCGCTGCCGCGCCGGCATACTGCCGCGAACCGGCTACGCAAAGGACATGCCCGAGACTGTTCTTGTGCGCGGCGGGATCGCGACGGCCAAGCAGGGGGGCAGCGTTGGCCTGCGTGAAGGCCCGGCCGAGGGATTGCGCCGTGGACGTTACGCTTGGCGGCAGGCCGATGTCAATGACATGGATGGGGCCGCAGTGCCTTGGCCCGTCGCCGCGGACAAGGCCGGTCTTGGGGAAGGCCATGGTGAGGGTCAGGTCAGCGTTGATGGCGCATTCGGCAGCGCCGGAATCGCCGTCAAGACCGGAGGGAATATCCAGCGCGACGACGGGCAGACCGCCGGCATTGACTTGTTCGATGATGCGCCGGTAGGGCTCTCGCGGCGCGCCGTGCAGGCCGGTGCCGAGCAGTCCGTCAATGATGACGCAGCCTGCTTGCAGTGCTTCGCCGGGCAATGTGCTGATGGCTTCGCGGCATGGGATGGCAGCTGGCAGCAGCGCCGCGTGAAGGCGTGCGTCCGGTGGCAGTTCATCTCGCCGGCAACAGCTGTAGAGTTCCACTGCCAAGCCTTGCTGATACAGGACACGGGCAACGACCCACGCGTCGCCGCCGTTGTTGCCTTTTCCGGCCAGGGCGATGATGCGTCGGCGTTGTTGGGGTGGGAGGCCTTCCAGATAGCGCAGGATATGCTCAGCGGCGCCTTTGCCGGCGCGATCCATGAGGGTAAAACCATTGGCGCTACCGCTGCTGATGGCCAGCGCGTCCATGCGTCGCATATCGTCAACGCTGATGATGTCCATGGCGCTTCCTTCGGACTGAATGGTGCATCAAAAACAACGGGCATGACGGAAGGGGCCGTGCGTCCTTCAATCATGCCCGTGGAGCTGTGAGGATGCCTCCAGTGCCTCAGTCTTCTTCGTCGGCGAGTTGCTGGGCAATCTCGTCACTGATTTCCATGTCGGTGTAGACTTCCTGGGCGTCGTCGTAGTCTTCGAGGACATCAATGAACTTGGTGACTTGGCGGGCGACATTGATGTCCTCAATCAGCGTGTTGTTTTCAGGTATGAGGGCGATGCTGGACTCGCTGACTTCAATGCCGGCCTGTTCAAAGATGCCGAGGATGCTGCCGAAGGCCTCTGGTGGCGCGAGAATTTCGGCGTAATCATCGTCCACCGAGATATCTTCGACATCGGCGCCGCCACCCAGGAGGAGTTCAAAGAGCTTTTCTTCATCGGCGTTTTCGCCTTCAATGACGAAGCGGGCCTTGCGATGGAATTTCCACGATACGGCGCCGCTGCCGGCCATGCTGCAGTTGTGCTTGTTGAAGAAGGAGCGGATGTCTGCGGCAGTGCGGTTGCGATTGTCGGAGAGGCAGTTGATGATCACTGCCACGCCGCCTGCGGCATAGCCTTCGTAGCTCAGCGAGTCCATCTGGACGCCTTCGCCCCCGCCGCAGCCCTTTTTGATGGCGCGGTCAATATTGTCATTGGGCATATTGGCGGCCTTGGCGGCCGCGATGGCCGAGCGCAGACGCGCGTTCAGATCGGGATCACCGCCGCCTTCCTTGGCAGCCAAGATGATTTCCTTGCTCACGCGCGAGAAAATTTTGCCGCGTTTTGCGTCGGCCGCGCCCTTTTTGTGTTTGATGGATGACCATTTGTTGTGGCCGGACATAGGCAGTTCCTTTTTGGCTCAGAGGATGGCAATGGGGCTCGGACAATTTTGTTATGAAGCGTCGTCTTGGAACGGCGGGACACCGTTCCGGCGCTTGTTTTTGTGGCTTCTGATTGAGCAGTGAATGTAATGTGCGAGGGGCGACAATTCAACAGAATGGGCTGTCTCCGCGTTGGGCGCTAGCAGGTGAGGACAAAGCTGTCGCGGTGCACGACTTCTTCCATGTCGGGCCGGTAGCCCAGCAGCTGTGGTATTTCGCTGGTACGGGCGCCGCAGAGCAGGGACAGCTCGGCGTTGCTGAAATTGACTACGCCGCGACCGAGTTCCTGATTCTCGGGGGTGATGATGCGCACCGTGTCGCCTGCTTTGAAGACGCCCCGCAGGCCAATGACGCCACCGGGAAGGAGACTGCGGCCATTTTTGCAGAGAGCGCTTTCGGCGCCGGCATCAACGATGAGCGTGCCGCGCGGCTCGGAGAAGAAGGCCAGGAAGCGCTGTTTAGCGTGCATGCGGACTTTCCGCGAGGGCACGAAGAGAGTGCCGAGGTCTTCGCCGGCGAAGATTTTTTTGAGTACGCCGAAGTCGAAGCCGTCGGCGATCCAAAGTGGTTCGCCACTGCGGGTGACCATGGCGGCGGCGCGGAGTTTGGTGATCATACCGCCTACGGAGAAGCGGTTGCCGTCCGTGCCTTGTGCCATGGAAATGACTTCGGAATCCAGGGCGGTGACGACGCTGATGCGGCGGCCCAGCTCATCGCTGTCGGGCAGCCGTTCGCGGAGGCCATTGATGGTGGTGAGCAGGATGGTCAGATCAGCGCGAGCCATGCCGGCGACGAGGGCGGCGAGGGTATCGTTGTCCCCGACCTTGATTTCGTCCACGCAGACCGAGTCATTTTCATTGATGACGGGCAGGACTTGCCTGGCGAGGAGTTCATTGAGGCACTGTGCGACGCAGCGGTGTCGTTCCTGGTCGTGGAGGTCGGCGGCGGTGAGCAGCAGCTGGCCACAGTGGAAGCCACGCGCGCTGCATGCCTCTTCATAGAGGGTCATCAGCAGGGACTGGCCGACGGCCGCGTGCGCTTGCAGGGCGGCGAGGCTCTTGGGGCGGCGTTTGGTTCCCAGCAGTTCCATGCCGGCGCCGATGGCGCCGGAGGATACCAGGACGATTTCCAGGCCCATGTCACGCAGCTCGGCGATGGCGGCAACAAGCTGATTGACGCGCTCGGTGGCGCTTTGGCCTTCGACATCCATGAGCAGCCGCGTGCCGACCTTGATGACGACCCGGTGGATGCCGGGGAGCAGCTTGGTGCGCGTGCCGTTGTCTTCGAATTGATAATGCATGGTGGAGTGGGAGGGGATTGGTGCTGTGAAAAACGTGGCAATGGTCGGGAGTCCATAAATGTAAGGTGCCTTCAGGGACATGCAATGGGTGGAGCGGGGAAAAACGCAGTGGCGGGGTAAGCGGCCGCTCGTGGACAAGGTGGACAGGGTGGACAGGGTGGACAGGGTGGACAGGGTGGACAGGGTGGACAGGGTGGACAGGGTGGACAAGCACCTGTTTCCTGTCCGTTCTGCGGCACCAAGCACGCCTGTTTCCCGGCTGTGTTGC
>JAAZKQ010000051.1 GCA_012799755.1 Lentisphaerota bacterium
AGGCTGGTATGTGGTGCCCATTCAGGGCACTGGTATGTTTTGCGCTTTCAGCGCTGAAAGCCAAAGAGGCGACAGGAAAGCGCAAACACACCGGCCTTCCTGCACCAAGCAGCCTACTCTCAAAAAAAATCTGCGCAAATCTGCGTAATCTGCGGATAAAAAATGTCTGTTATCAATGCGTGACCGCTTACCTTGCTTCGGGCGAAGTAAGCCGTCGCCCATTGGCAAAGTGCCGTCGCGATTGTAAGCTAAAGGCCGCGCGCCGCCGTCGAATTCGGCTAAGCGACGTCTATCACTATATTCGTTCAAATTGCGAAAAGAAATGAGTTGACAGATCAGCGTATTTCAACCCCTGCTGCTTGAGTTGGGCGCGCCGCGCCGGCCGGTGCCGGCGGCGATTGACTGGCGCAACGGACTGCTGTTGCGTTCCACTAACTGGTTGGGCGATTGCTTGATGACCCTGCCCGCAGCCTGGCAACTGCGGCAACTGATGCCGGCAGATACACGCCTGTATGTGTTAACACCGGCCTTTCTGGCGCCCCTGTGGTCGGCCTGCTCCTGGGTGGACGGCGTGATCAGCATGGCGGGCAAGCGCATCAGCGCGGAAGAGATTGCTCAGGTCAAGGCGCTCAATCTCGGCGTCGGCGTGATCTTTCCCAATTCCTTCGGTTCGGCCTTGGACCATTGGCGCTGCTCCTTGCCTCTGCGCGTCGGTCGCGGCGGTCGGTTTCGCTCCTGGCTGCTGACTCACGCGCAGCGCGAATGGCCTCGCGGCGAAAATGTCGGTCGTTGCCATCAGCTGTCCTACTACCTCGAATTGGTGTCAGCCTTCGGGCCGGTGCGTTTGGACAGCGCCTGCCCGCATCTGGAAGTCAAGCCTGGAGTAGCCAAGACGCTGGGCGTGGACGGTCCGGGCTGGCTGGCCCTGGCGCCGGGCGCGGCTTACGGCCCTGCGAAGCAGTGGCCAATGGAGTCCTTTCGGGAGCTGGCCGCCTGGCAGCACAAGCGCGGCGGCCGGGTGCTGCTGGTGGGCACCGGCAAGGAAGCCGCCGTGGCGGCGGCTGTCGCCGAGGCGGCGCCGGGCGCTATCAATCTCGCAGGCAAAACCAGCCTCGTCGAACTGATGGCCGTGCTGGCGGCGGCGGAAGCCGTGGTTGCCAATGACAGCGGCGCGATGCACCTGGCTGCGGCGCTGGGCACGCCCGGCGTGGGCATCTTCGGCTCGACCGATCCCATCGGCACCGGCCCTCTGGGAGCGCCCTGGCAGTTGGTGCTGGCATCCGTTCCTTGCCGGCCCTGCTTCCGGCGCGAATGTCCGCTGAGCGCGCCTGATGAGCCCTATCGCTGCCTGCACAGCATCAAGCCGACCGAGGTCATCGGCGCCCTGGAAGCCGTGCTTGCCGTCCGTGGCGTTTCCTGAAGGCGTCCTGCTCAAATAAGCGTGTTGCGATAACGCCGGCGGTACTGACCGGGCGTCAATCCGACACGCTGCCGAAAGAGCCGGTTGAAATGCTCGGCGCTGCCCAAACCGCAGAGTTGCGCAATCTCTTTCATGCGGTAATCGGAATTGACCAGGAAATGCCGTGCACTCAACAGCCGTTCGCGAGCAACCAGATCAACAAAACTCTCTCCGAATAACTCCTTGACCAAATGCCCCGTCCGTGAGGACGACAGGCCAAGTTGAGCCGCCAAGTCCGACAAGCTGAGCGGGCCGCGACAGTGGCTGCTGATGTAGTCGTGAATCTCGCTTTTGCGGTTGTTCTGCTGTGCAGCGACGTCCTTCCGACTGAGGCAGAAAGCGAGGAGCCCATCAGCAAAAAACGGCAGGATGAGTTGCAAGCGCTGCAACTCGGCACGCTCCGGCGGCGGCAAACCATGGCCCGCATGACTATGCCTGGCGCCCCACATACCCGCAAAGAGCGTGCCGACGTGATTGCCGCCGCGATACAGCGGCGCCACGACCTCGATGCTGCCGCGCGGGCAACGCTTCAGGAAACAGCGTTCGTGGCGGCGTTCGACGCGGCGATTCAGGCGGTGCATGCAGTTTTCCAGGCAGAACTCGCGCTCGACCGCCCCGCAAAAGGCGTAGGTCTCGCGGTGCGACCCACGATCGAAGTTGAGCTCGTGCCGGCCATCACTATCCGTGAACAGCCGTGCGTGGTCGTGTACGCAGAGACGACAGCCCGCCAGGGACTCAAAGGCCTGTAAATGCGCTTCTATGGATGTGGAAGTAATCACTGTCATTGATAACATCCGTCACATATAGCGGAATCTATCAATACTATAGCGTTTTTTGTAACTGGTGACAGCCCACTACAGGGAATACTGTTATCCTAAGTCAAAAACCGGTCGGATTGGCCAGTTCAACCAAACGGATTTGCCTGATCCGTCCGAGCCGTCCAATACTCTCCACATACCACATAAGAGCCCATATGGATCTTGACGAACGTTCAACTCATATAAGAGCCATTGATGTCCGCGTCGGCAAGGCACGCTGAAGGCGTGCCATATACCAGCCCGGGGTTGCGCATCAGGCGCAACCCCGGGTAAGCATCCCTCCCATGAAGGCACCCTGAAGGGGTGCGACATAGCAAACCCGAGAAGTGAAAACCATTCGTCCGATTCGCAGCATCAGCGTTTGCGGGCGGAGCAACACCAAAACGGAGCGCCATCATGAAATACTACGTCATTGACCGCGGCTGCAAGCTCTGCGATGCCTGCTACTGGGCCTGCCCCGCAAAAGCCATTCGCATTGTGGACGCCGTCCGCGCGGAGATTGTGCAGGACAAATGCCGGCACTGCGGCGTCTGCTATGACAGTTGCGCCAATGAGGCGATCAGCGTCTACAACGACGCCGCCACGGCCCAGGCCGCCATTGAGCGTTTCGCGCAGTCGCGCCCGTCCTAATTCGACTATAAACAAGCTATCCTCTGCTTCCCATTGCCCCCTCTACAACTAGCAGCAAACAAGGAGTATGTCATGATTTCTCTGAAGATGCAGAATGGCCAGATCATTGATCCGCAGCGTTCCCTGCCCTGCCTGGGCGAGTTTGACGTCTTGGTCTGCGGCGGCGGCATGGCGGGTTTTGGCGCGGCGGTGGCGGCGGCGCGCGAGGGCTGCAAGACCCTGCTGCTTGAACGCGAGTCCTGCCTGGGCGGGCTGGCGACAATCGGCCTGGTCAATATCCCATTGGATTTTGCAGCCGGCATCAGCAAGGAGATGCTCACCCGTCTGGACGAAGTCAACGGCCACTGGCACCGCAATTCCGACCCGGAAAAGCACAAACTCATCCTGGATCGCATGGTGGTCGAGGCCGGCGTGACGCTCCTGCTGGTGTCCCACGTCGTAGACAGCATCGTCGAAAACGGCGCGATCCGCGGCGTAATCATTGAGAACAAATCCGGCCGCCAGGCCGTTCTCGCCAAGCGCGTCATTGACTGCACGGGTGATGCCGACGTCGCCTATTTCGCCGGTTGCGAATGTCTCTGCGGTCGCCCCAGCGACGGCAAGCACCAGGCGTGCTCACTGGAATTCCGCCTTGGTGGCGTGGACTGGGATGCCTACCAGAACTCGGATTTGAAAAAGAACGACCCGACCTGGATCAAACTCATTGAAAAGGCCCTCGCCGAAGGCGATCTGCCCTATCCCATTGACAACCACTTGAACTGGGTCACCCACGTACCCGGCCGGCCCCAGCACTGCGGCATGGACGAAATCAGCATGTGCTTCTCCCATTCCCGCAACTGCCGGCCGCTCTCGGCCAAAGACCTCACGCGTATGTACCTCGAAGGTCGCGAACAGGCCGACATTCTCTCGAAGTTCATCAAGAAGTGCGTCCCGGGTTACGAAAACAGTTACCTGATTGACACCGCCACGCTTCTGGGGGTGCGCGAAAGCCGCCGCGTAGTCGGGGAATATGTGCTCAAAACCATTGACTTTGCCCGCGCCCAAACCTTTGAGGACACCATCTGCCTCAGCGGCCATCACTACGACCTGCACAACCCCGATGGTCCCGGCAATATCAAATGGGCCGAACTCGAAATTGACGGCAAGACCTGCTATGTCTCCACCCACGGCAAAACCGGCTCCTGGGCGCCTCCCGGCGGTTTCGAGGTCATCACCGACGGCTTTGGCCGCGGCGGCGACGAGTTTCAGCGCAAAACCCTGCCCAGTTCCATCCCCTACCGCTCACTGGTGCCGCTGGGCGTGGACAACCTGCTTGTCGCCGGCCGCTGTCTGTCCTCGGAGTTCATGGCTCAGGCCGGTTGCCGCCTGGTGTTGACCTGTCTCAACATGGGCCAAGCCGCCGGCACCGCCACCGCGTTGTCCCTCAAACACCAGATCGCGCCGCGCAAGGTGGACCGCAAGGAACTGCAAATCAAGCTGCTCAAGGCCGGCTGCGAACTCGGCCAGTCATACTTCGGCATACCCGGCATTGACGTCGAGAAGGTCCTCAAGGGATAAATGCGGCACGCCACGCCTGCCCCTGCGCATAGTTCCGCAGGGTGCAGGCAGCGACGGCCTGGCGCCCAGCCATCGCCAGATTCCGGTTCGGCGACATTCACGGAAGGAAGTAGCCATGTTCATTGACATGCATGTTCATGCCTACGCATACCCGGGGCCGCCTCAGGACGGTCGCACCCAGTTTGCCAAGCCGGAACAAATCCTGCGCATCTACGACGCCCACCAGATTGAATGCGGCGTCCTGATGCCTCTGATCGGCCCGGAAGTCTATCTTCCGCAGTCCAATGAGGAAATTCTGGCGGTCTGCGAGCGCTATCCGGGCCGTTTCATTCCCTTCTGCAATCTCGACCCGCGCGGCATAAGCAATTCACCGACTTCCGACTTCACGCCCTGGCTGAGCTGGTACAAAGACCACGGCTTCAAGGGAGTCGGCGAATTCATGCCGAACTTGGCTTTCACCGATCCCCTCGTGTTGAACTTCTTCCGCCAGGTCGAAGCCTTTGGCCTGCCTCTGACTTTTGACATTTCAACGGCCATCGGCAACCGCTACGGCCTCTATGACGACCCGGGGTTGCCACAGCTTGAAACCTGCCTGAAAATGTTCCCGCGGCTGATTATCATCGGCCACGGCCCGGCTTTCTGGAGCGAATTGGGCACCCTGGAGCCGGGTGACGATCGCGGCGCCTACCTCAAACATCCGATCCGCGCTGAAGGCGCCGTGGTCCGGCTGTTCCGCCAGTATCCGAACATATGGGCTGACCTGTCCGCCGGCAGTGGCTATTATGCCATGACCCGCGACCGGGACTTCGCGGCACGCTTCCTGACCGAATTCCAGGACCGCATCATGTTCGGAACCGACATCTGCAATCCCGAATCCCTCCACCCCATGGACCAATTCCTCCTGGAACTGCGCGACAGCGGCCTGCTGGCCCCGGAAGCCTTCGCCAAAATCGCCCGCGACAACGCCATTCGCCTCCTCGGCCTGTAGCCGGAGCTTATCCGAAAAGCATAAGTGGTTTTGCGAGGGGGGGGAAGGGGCAATTGATCCCTTTCCTCCTCCTCGCGGCAAGCGGTTGCCCATTGATACTTGTTGTTTTCGCAAGCTGCTCTGGACGATGTACATACTGTTCCCGCCCCCGCCTTGGCGACATGTGCTCTTTGAGCTTACCTCGGCGAGGCAATACCATGAGTAACCTCAGGTGGAGCTGTGCGAAGCGCTGCGGAACCTGGGGTGGGCCGCCCCACAAGGCCAGAGCCCCGGGGGGGCGACACTATCGCAACGTGGACACGCAGTGGCAAATGAAGACACATAAGCCAAGGCCATTTTTTGTTTTTGAGGCGCGTGGTTGGCGTTGATTCATGTGTCGCCTTTCCAAGGCTCTGATTTCGGGGGATGCCTTGCCCCAGGTTTCGCTTCGCTCCACCTGGGGTTACTCATGGTGCCGGCTCTCCGAGCTTGTAACCGGTC
>JAAZKQ010000520.1 GCA_012799755.1 Lentisphaerota bacterium
CACCCCCAGGTGAGCCCCCACCCGAAACAGCACGCTGAAGGCGTGCCACATAGCAGACACCAAAGAGCGACCGATTACTATCACTGCACACTGAGGATATTCATGACGAGCTATCGCGTAGGCGTCGGCCTCTCCGGCGGCACAGACAGCGCACTGGCGGCGAAGCTACTGCTGGAAGCGGGCCATGACGTCATTGGCTTCACCATGCAGCTCCTGCCGGACGGCGATGCAACCGTCGCCAAAGGCGCGGCCGTCGCTGCGCGCTTGGGTATTCCGCACCGGGCACTGGACATGAGCGACCGTTTTGAGGAGCTCGTGCTGGCGCCCTTTGCCGACGCCTATCGCCGGGGACTGACCCCATCGCCCTGCGTCTGCTGCAATGCGCGGATGAAATTCGGCGCCATGCTTGATGCCATGCTCGACGCCGGCTGCGAACGCATGGCCACCGGTCATTACGCCCGACTCATACCCGCCGGCGATGACACGCTGCTGCTGCGCGGTCGCGATCCGCGCAAAGACCAAAGCTATTTTCTGGCCATGCTCAATGCCGGGCAGCGTCGGCGGGCGATCTTTCCCCTTGGCGAGATATTGAAAAACGAGGTCCAGACCCAGGCAACAGCCTTGGGCCTTGTCGCTCCCGACGAAGGCGAAAGCCAAGACCTCTGTTTTCTGCCCGATGGCGACTTTGCCGCCTTTGTTGCCGCACGTTACCCGGACTTGTCCCGCGAAGGCTGGATTGTGACTGCCGACGGCAAGCGCCTCGGCCGCCATAGCGGCGCTTATCAGTACACGCGCGGTCAGCGGCGCGGTCTGGGCCTGGGTGGCGGCCCGTGGTTTGTGCTGCGGGTTGACGTCGCTGAAAACCTTGTGGTCGTCGGCAGGCAAGACGAGATATTGAGCCGCCAGGTGATCCTGCGGGACGTGAATTGGCTTCTGCCCGCGCCCGCGCCCGACACGGAGTTGGCCGTAAAAGCGCAACTGCGCTACCTCATGCAGGCCCAACCCGCCACCCTGCGGCGACTTGATGATAATCGCGCCGAAATGACCTTCGCCGAACCCGTGTCCGCCGTGACGCCCGGACAACTCGCCGCCGCCTACAGCAACGACCGCGTCATCGCCGGCGGCTGGATTTGCTGACAGACATAGTTGAGTTTCCTCCCCCTCGTGCTCCCCCCACCTATCCCTCTTGTCGGCCTTGGGTTCCTCTGAAAGCCGCTTTGCCAAGCGCCCCTCTCCCGGCTGTACTGCGGGCTGTGAGCCCGCAGCGTGACTTGACCCCGCAAATGCCACCAGGCACGCCTGTTTCCCGACTGTGCAGCGAATATCAATGGGTAACCGCTTACCTATGAACAGGGCATCGGTACCGACTTTAGCCTCAAAAGGGGGCTAAAGTGAGAAAAATGGGCTAATTGCTATTGCGAAAATACCCTTTTTGTGGTAAAATATATGACAAAACATGAAATTGGGTGACTGTTAGTGCGTTCAGGATGGCGAAGGCAGTTGCCTGTCTGTGCCTATTACTCAAAGTTGGTTGTATCCTGATTGAGGAGAAAAAAAATGCCAGTGAGAATCCGTAAATGTTTTACTTTGATTGAGCTTTTGGTGGTGATTGCGATTATTGCCATTTTGGCGGCCATGCTGCTGCCGGCCTTGAGCAAATCGCGGGAGAAAGCGCAAAGCATCAACTGCGTCAGCAATCTCAAGCAGATTTTGATAGGCGTGCAGTTGTACAGCATAGATAATAAGGATCGTTTGCCACAACAGTACAAAGGCTACAGTGCGGAGGATTACTACAAGACCGGCGCCTATAAGCCTATGGAAAACAAATACGGCTTTTATCAGGTCAATATTGACAAGTATGAGGGCGACAAGCAGATATGGATTTGCCCGAATTCATCTGCCTGGGAAAACGATTGGCAGTGTTTTGCCTACGATTACCCTATGAACGCCGCCTTGAACGGTCGTAAGCGCCAGTCTATTCCCGGCTTGCATGTCGACAAGCTTCCTGATACTGGCGATCGGCTCAACGGCATCCCTGTCTGGGAACCGTTGGACTTCCCCAAGTCCGCATCGCGGTGTGCATTCAATTGTGATGGAAAACAAGAATGGATTCAGCAAAATCAAGCAGCCCGCGTGCAGGCGCGGCGCAGCGCCGGCTTGAACATAGGCTATCTGGATGGCCATGTCGCCTGGAGTAACGGCCCGGAAGTGCAGGCGGCGCCAACTATGTTCGGCTTTAAAGTGTGGAAAAATGGCAACCCTTCCAGTAATAATTATATCAGCTATGAATAATGGGAAGAGGAGGGAGAAGTGTGAAGGGGGAAGTGTGAAGAGAGAAGTGTGAAGGGGGAAGGGGAAAGGGGTAAAACTTTTAACCTTTCCGCTTCTCCTTAAGCTTTTTGACAATGCTGGTCAGAATGGCAACTAACTCATCACATTCCGTTGTCAGCTCCAAAAGCCGGTTTGCGGACAGGATTTCAGACGCGACAAGCAGTTTCAACCAATACAGGGTCTCGCGAGCTTCCTTGCAGGCAATGGAACATTTTGTCAGGTAATCGGCTTCTGATTGAGAACCTTTACCTTCTTCGAGATTGGCCCCGATAGATGTTCCTGAACGTAACAGTTGTTTCGCCAGCGTTCTTGAACCCCCCCGGTTTTTCATCCAGATACTGACAAAGTTTCACAATGCGTATCGCGAACCGGAAGGCGCGTTCAGTAATATCCGGCGGTTGCTTACTCGTCATCTTCAGCTTCTTCCAGTGATTCTACCTCGTCTTCTACCTCTTCAATATCTTCAAAGTTTTCCCCCTTCACTCTTCCCTCTTCACCTTTCCGCCTTCACATTTCCCCCTTCCCCCTTCACATTTCACCCTTCTATTTGATGAGGCTGCGGTCAATGATGTTTCGGCGGCGGCGGAGGTAGCGCTGGAGATCGGCGATATCGAGGTCGCTGAAGCCGACATTGCCATTTTCGCGGGCGAGGAAAGCGGCGGCGGCGCCGGCGATCTCGCCGCTGACGGCACAGGTCGGAATGACTCTGGTGACGTCCCAGGTGTCACCGCCGGCGGAGAGACAACGACCGGCGGTGATAAGATTCGGCGTCTGAACGGCAGCCATGGCGCGCATAGGCAGACAGTAAATGGGGCCGGCCTTGCGCCAATCGCCGGTCATGCCGAGGGTGTCGCTGAACCAGCGGTGGTCGTCACTGGGCCTGAGCGTCACCTTGCCCACCAGGCGCCGCGTCATGCGGAAACAAGGAATGGTCGGCATCATGATCGGATAGGGATTGCCGCCGCTCTTGGCCTGCTTCGCAGCGAGGTCGTCCATCATCAGTTGCCGCGAGGCAAGAACCATCTTGGTGACCTGCGTGGCGTCGTCACCACGGAACATTTCGCCGCTTTCGGGAAGCCGGCGGGTAGCGTTAAAGGGCTTGGTCAGCGGCATGAGCCGGGCCTGGCCGGCGTGGTCAATGTAGTAATACCAGCCGCAGCGCACATTGGTTTTCAGCGACTGGGTCTTCTCGCCGGCGGCGAAGCAGACATCGGCGTCGCCACTGGCATCAACCACGGCTTTGCAGCGCAGGGCCGCGCGTCCGCTCTTGCTCTCCACCAACACCGCACTGATGCGCCGGCCATCCTGAACAACCCCACAGAAACGCATGTCATAAAAGAGCTTCACGCGGTTTTTGAGGAGGAGCCGTTCGAGTTTGTAGAGGAAGGTAATGGGATTATAGCAGCTGCGATAGCGTTGTTTCTTGCGCTCTTCAAGATCGCCGCCCGGCAGCCAGCAGGCCGGCGCAGGAATGACTTTGATGTTTTCGATGGGCTCGCTCACATCGTCAACGGAAAGCTTCAGCAGTTCTTCGCCGATACCGCCAATGACCTGCCGACCACGGCCATCGCAGAGCGGCAGGTAGACGATGACATTGCCGATGGTCGCCAAGCCGCCGAGGGCGCAGGCTTTTTCGATTAGACAGACGCTACTGCCGCCACGGGCCGCAGCCAGGGCCGCAGCCACGCCGGCGATACCGCCACCGACCACCACCACGTCGTAATCGCCACTTACCGGGATGTCGCGCGCCGGCTCGCTGATCCATTCTTTCATCGTTATCGTGCCCTTTGCCTTAGTTGCAGTCGCTTACTTCTTGATCAGCGCGATGTAGTCCAGATTGTTGCCCTTGCCGTCCTCATTGACCATGTGGATACGGTGTTCGCCGGCCGGAAGTTCCAGGATGATGGGCTGAGCATTGCGGACGCAGTAGAAGTGGTCCCAGTCGCTCTCAAGGTCCCCGAAGCCACCCGTGCCGAAGAAGTAGAAAGAGCCAAGGTCCTGGTCGTTGATGCGGATGGAGCGCTGCGCGCCATTGGGACAGCTGTAGCGCACGACCAGCTGATAGCGGCCGGCCTCGGGCAGCTTGAGCGTCCAAGTCAGGGCGTGCCCCTC
>JAAZKQ010000521.1 GCA_012799755.1 Lentisphaerota bacterium
CACAGCCGGGAAACAGACGCGCTTGGTTCCGCAGAACGGACAGGGAACAGCTGCTTGTCCACTCTGTCCACTCTGTCCACTCTGTCCACAATGTCCACCCCGTCCACTTTATCAATCGGTGACCGCGTACCGGAGCGCGGGGGTATACTGAGCGATGACAGAGCGCTTGCCCGAAAGCCGGCTATATTTTCCGGACGCTCACAAGCCAAAGGTCGGACGCTCACAAACCAAAGGACAGAAGAATGAAGCTCAAAGACAGGGTCGCCATTGTCACGGGTGGTGGTGGCGCAATCGGCGGCGCGATCTGCCTGCGTCTTGCGCAGGAGGGGGCGATTGTTGCCGTGACCGACCGCACGCTGGAACAGGCAGAAAAGACAGTGCGGGTCATTACTGAGGCCGGCGGTCGAGCAGTCGCTTTGCTGGCAGATGTGCTTGATACGGTGTCGGTGCGGGCCATGACCGCTGCTGTGGAGGAGCGTTTTGGCCGGATTGACATCCTGGTCAACAATGCCGGTGGGAGCGCCGCGTTGCGCAAGGCCCTGACCGAGTTCAAGGATGCGCAGGAGGAGGTCTGGCAGTGGGTTTTGGACCTCAATCTCGGCGGCACCATGCGTTGTACGCAGGCGGTATTACCGGGCATGCTCAATCGCGAGTTTGGCAAGATCATCAACATTGCGTCCATTGCCGCTGAAGTCGGCATTGCCCAGCGCGCGGATTATTCGGCGGCGAAGGCGGGCATCATCGGTTTTACCAAGGCGCTGGCCATTGAAGTCAGTGCGAAGAACATCACTGTCAATTGCGTGTCTCCGGGGCTGGTGGCGCGTTATGCAGTTGGCGAGGAGCCCGAGACGATGCCGGTGAGCGAGGGTACCTATGTCAGACGCCAAGGGCGCCCCTCTGAATTGGCGTCCATGGTGGCCTTTTTGGCATCGGCGGAAGCGTCCTTTATCACCGGCAGCAACTACATCGTTGATGGCGGCCGTGTCCTTGGCCCCAAAGCCGGAAAAATCTGAGTAGCAGTAATAACAACAGCGACAGGTACCATGAAAAAAGTCTGCATCATCTATCACACGGGCGGTGGTCGTCTCGGCGGACACTTTACCCACTTGGCCTTCACGGGGCTGCCCGGAGTTACTATCGCGGCGCTTTGCGATGCCAATGACGACGGTATTGACGAACGCATGCGCCTCACCGGCGCCAAACGGCGTTATACGGACTATCGCGAGATGATTGAGCTTGAGAAGCCCGACATTGTCGCCGACTGCTCGCGTTTGCCGGACGAGCACTACGAGCAGATCAAATTTGCGCTTGAGCACGGTTGTCATGTCATCTGCGAGAAGCCCTTTGTTGCCGAGCTTGATGAGGCCGACGAGCTGATCGCGATGGCGGCGCAACGACGCCTGAAAATCGCCGTCGCCTATCTTGGACGCTATGCCCTGGTTTTCCGCACGATGAAGCAGTTGATTGAGGCCGGCGAGATTGGCCGGGTGTTGACTTTTTACGGACGCGGCAAGGAAGACCCGCGCGGCGGCGGCGAGGACATGATGGTCCTCGGCTCGCATATCCTCGACCTCGGTGTGTACCTGCTCGGTGCGCCTGAGCGGGTCTGGGCGGACGTACGCCAGCTTGATGGTCGGCCCACTACCGTGCAGGACTGCTGCAAAACAGAAGAGCCCGTCGGGCCATGCGCCGGTGACGAAGTGCTGGCGTTCTACCGCTTCCCGAACGGCGTTAATGGCATCTTCGAGAGCCGTCGCGGTCTGGTTACGCGTGGCCCCTGTCAGCGTATGGGACTGGTTATCGCCGGCACGAAGGGCTCGCTTGCGGTTCGTTATGAAGGCAAAAGGTCGTTGCGCATCAATCGCTCGGCGACCTTGCCTTTCGAAGACCACGCTGTCTTCGAAGAGCTGCCGTTGACGGAAACGCGTGTGATTCCCGGCGCGGTGCCGCTGGATTATGCCGCCATGGGACTGGCCGCCGGCAGCTATAGCCACCAGTACTACGCCGATAATAACCGCTTTGCCGCCTGGGACCTCATGCAGGCGATTGACGAAGACCGCGAACCCATCGCCAGCGCGACCGCCGCGCTCGATTCGCTGGAAATGATCGTCGGCGTCTATGCGTCCCATCTGGCCGGACGGCCCATGGCGTTGCCCCTGCAAGACCGAAAACACCCGCTGCGCCAGTAAGAGTGGGCGGGGTGGATAGGCACGCTTCCCGCGTGCTTTTTTTAATGGGACGTACGGGACGCAGGGACTTATGCGACGTATGGCGGGGGGACAACGGGGCGTGGGTGGCTCGACGCTCCCTGTTGGCGGGGTCATGTCACGCTGCGGCGTCCAGCCCGCAGAACGACATGACCCCGCAAACGCATCACTTTGCGCCGTAGGCGCTTAACCATGCTTAACCCCGGCCTTCAGGCCGGGGTGGCGAGCTCCCCATGAGGCAGTGCCTTGTAAAGGCACTACAGCTGAAACGACCAGTATCACTGGCTGTTTTCTGTTGTCTTGCGATGGAAGCCATCTTTCGTGTTTACTATGTCGCACGCTTACAGCG